>DATHNU010000701.1:0-4041 GCA_035485695.1 Reyranella sp.
ACGCGCACGCTCACCAGCGTGCTCACGCCGCAATACGCGCCGATCGAGGCATTTGCCCTCGACGGCAAGCAGGGCGCGTGGAGCGACATCTATTCCGCCGCCGCCGTCCTCTATCACACGATCGCGGGACAGACGCCGCCCGACGCGGCCGCGCGTGTCGGCAAGGATCCCTATCGGCCGCTGGCAGAGATCGCGGGCGATCGCTTCGAGCCGGCGTTCCTGGCCGCGATCGACCGCGCGATGGCCTTCGCGCCGGAGGACCGGCCGCAGAGTATCGCGGAATGGAGAGCGCTGTTTGGCGCGGCACTTCCCAAGGTCGAGGATGCGCCGACGCAGCGCCTTGCCTACGGCGCCGGCGTCACGCCGCCGCGCCTGGGTGCGCCCAGCCGTGAAAGGGACGAGCCTTCCTTGCCACCGCCGCCGCGCTCGAGCGGCGCGTGGATCTGGATCACCCTGGTCGTGATCGCCGTGGTCGCGGGGGCGTTGTGGCACTTCCAGCCCGCGATCCACGCGCTACTGGCCGATCTGTCATCGCCGGCGCCACCCGTTCAATCCGCGGCCGCGCCGCCTGCGCCGTTGCCCGCAACCCAGCCGCCACCAGCGTCGCCCGACACATCGGCCCAGAGGGCTAAGGCGATTATCGACCAGGCGCAGCGAGCGGCGGCCGATGCGCGCGCGGCGCTCGCGCGTGCCGACGAAGCAGCCGGCACCGCACGAGCGGCGGCGGGCGAGGCGCGCATCGTGGCGGCGCGGGCCAGCCGGCCGGACCTCGAGCGCGCCGAGCGCCTGTCCTACGATCCGGGGGCGAGCTATGTCGGTCAGGTTGTCGACGGCAAGCGTCAGGGTCTCGGCGTCGCCGACCTGGCCGATGGCGAGCACCAGGCCGGTGAATGGCGCGCCGACCAGTTGAACGGCCTCGGCACGGTGCGGCTCGCCGACGACGCGCGCTACGCCGGCGAGTGGCGCGACGGTCAATCGACCGGCCTTGGCGTGCGCGAGAAGCCCGGCGTCGAACGGGCGGAAGGCAATTTTGTCATGGGCCGACTCGAAGGGCCGGGCGTGCGACGCACGCTTGCCGATCCCAATGTGGTTCGATCCGGCGAATTCCGTGCCGATGCCCTGGAGGGGCCGGGCGTCGAACAGGTCGTCGGTGGAGAACGCTATGAGGGCGGCTTTCGCGGCGGCCAGCGGCAGGGTTATGGCCAGGTGACGGCGGCGGACGGCAAGGTCACGGCCGGCCGCTGGGAAGCGGGAAAGCGCGTCGAATCAGCGCCTTGAGGGGCTGGCATGGAAGTTGCGGCCCGCGGGTTGCACTCCAATGCATGCGCCATCGTGACCAAGCCGCTGTCTGTCCTGCTGATCGATGACAACCCCGCCCGCGCCGAAATCGTCGAGGCGGGACTGGCGGCCGCGGGCTATCGCCTGCTCGCGCGCCTGGAAGGAACGCAGGATCTCATCGGCCGCGTGCGCGAGCTCGAACCCGATGTCGTCGTCGTCAGCATCGACAGCCCGAGCCGCGACACGATCGAGGACATGCGGCGCACGACCGACCTCCTGCCGCGCCCGATCGCGCTGTTCGTCGACCAGTCCGATCCCGCGACCATCGCCGCAGCCATGGAAGCCGGTGTTTCGGCCTATGTGGTGAAGGGGTTGGCCCAGGACCGCGTGCGGCCGGTGGTCGACGTGGCCGTGGCGCACTTCAACCGCTACCACGCGATGCGCGAGGAACTCGATCGCGCGCGTTTGTCGCTGGTCGAGCGCAAGACCGTCGATCGCGCCAAGGGCTTCCTGATGGAGCAGCAGGCGCTGGGCGAGGAGGCGGCCTACAAGCTGCTGCGTAAGCTGGCGATGGATCAGAACAAGCGGATCGGCGAGGTCGCCCGCGAAATCGTGACCTACGCCAAGGTGCTGAAGAAGTAGCGCACCGTGTCATCCCGCGCACAGTGTCATCCCGAGTGTAGCGAGGGACCTTTAAGGCCACAGCAAAGGTCCCTCGCTACGCTCGGGATGACAGTTTTCCGGTTGGACGGCGTGCGCAAGACCTGCCTGCCTAGCGACCACGCTGCACATGCGGGCATCAGCGCGGTGTGTCTCGTGCGATTCCGATCCGTGACAAAAAGCGTTGCCCTTCAATGGCGTAACGCCATCCACCCGCTTGGCATGCTTCATGCTGCCTCCAACATAGCGAACCCAATGGCGGGTTTTCACAAAATTTGAGACGCGGACCAATGAAGGTCTGTCGTTTGGACAATGGCGTCCTGAGCGGTCGGCAGCTTTGCCGGCCGAACGGGGCGCTTTTCTTGTTTGTGGAGTGCGTACGGCATGGCCGATCTGGAGCGAGCGAAAATCAAGGTCGGGTTCATCCCGATCATCGACTGCGCGGCGATCGTGCTGGCCGAAGAGCTGGGCGCCTACGAGCGACAGGGGCTGGAAGTCGAGATCCGCCGCGAAGTGTCGTGGGCGAACGTGCGCGACAAGCTGGCGCTGGGCGTGCTCGACGCTTCCCACATTCTGGCGCCTTTGCCGCTCGCGCAGACGCTCGGCATCGACAGCGTGAGCGTGCCGATGATCAACGCCATGACGCTCGAGGTGAACGGCAACGCGCTCACCCTTTCGCAAAGCCTGTGGCGGGAGATGGAGGAGGCGGCGCCCGAGTTCATGGCCAATGGCCGCGCGCCAGTCGATGCGCGCGCCATCGCCGCGGTCGTCGCCAGACGCGCGGCAAGCGGCGCCAAGCCGCTGGTGCTGGCCTCGGTGTTTCCCTACTCGCCGCAGAACTACATGCTGCGACTGTGGCTGTCGTCGGCCGGCCTCGACCCCGATCGTGACGTGCGCCTCGCCGTCGTGCCGCCGCCCCATACCGTCGCCTACCTGTCGGGCGGCGCGATCGACGGTTATTGCGTCGGCGAACCGTGGAACCAGCAGTCCGAGGCGCTGGGCATCGGCCGGATCGCCATCACCGGTCCCGACATCTGGAAGGGCATGCCGGAGAAGGTGCTGGGCACCACGGAATCCTGGGCCGCCAATAACCCCAACACGCTGAAGGCGCTGATCAAGGCTCTGATCGAGGCGTGCCTGTGGCTCGACGAGCCCGCCAACCGCGCCGAGGCCGCGCGGATTCTCTCGAGCCCACGCTATCTCAACATGCCGGCCGAAGTCATGTCGCGCACGCTCGACCTGCCGGACTTCCACGTCTTTCAGCGCAACGCGGCCAACTTCCCGTGGCGCAGCCACGCCGACTGGTTCCTGGCGCAGATGGTGCGCTGGAAGCAGGCGCCGGCCGACACCGACATCAAGGCCGTCGCCGATCGTGTCTATCGCACCGACATCTACCGCGCCGCCGCCCGCGAGATGAACATCACGTGCCCCGAGGTCGATCGCCTGCCGCCGGGCGGCCACGGCGAACCTCTTTTGCCGTCACATGACGACCGTTCTTCGACCGAGACGAAGGCCGGTGTCGCGTGCGGATCGAATTGAAGCCTTTCGCAGTTCCTATTTCAGGAGAGCAACAATGAAGAACATGGGATTCGGGCGCCGCGGCGTTCTCAGGGGCGCCACCGCCACGGCGGCATTGATGGGCGCCGCACGGGCGTCGTTGCCGACGGGCGCGTTCGCGCAAGGCGCGGGCCCCGAAACCAACAAGGTGACCTTGGGCTTCATCGCGCTCACCGATGCCGCGCCGCTGATCATCGCCAAGGAAAGGAAGATCTTCGACAAATACGGCATCACCGACGCCACCATCGCCAAGCAGGCCTCATGGGGCACGACGCGCGACAACATGGTGCTGGGCTCGGCGGCGGGCGGCATCGACGGCGCCCACATCCTGACGCCGTTTCCCTACCTGATCTCGCTCGGTTCCGTGACCGCGGAGAACAAGCCGACGCCGATGTATATCCTGGCGCGGCTCAACTACCAGTGCCAAGGCATCTCGGTCGCCAACGAATTCAAGAGCACCGGCGCGAAGGCCGACGCCTCGCCGCTCAAGGAGGCCTTCGCCAAGAAGAAAGCCGCCGGCCAAGAGGTGAAGTGCGCCATGACCTT
>DATHNU010000702.1:0-5051 GCA_035485695.1 Reyranella sp.
AGGCCGCGCATCCACTGCCGGTTGGCGATCGGATTGGCGGGAAAGTCGAGCACGACCGACAGGCCGGCGCGCACGAGAGCCTCGATATGGCTGCCCATCACCTCCCGCAGACGGCGGGAATTCCGGGCATACTCGGCGACCGTCCGCTGTTCGTCCCGGTAAAGCGTGGACAGCCAGACATCCTCGCTGATCAGGATCGTGGCGGGCGCGTCGGCCAGGCGCCGGGCCAATGTCGACTTTCCGGCGGCGATCTTGCCGCAAATCATGTGCAGCGTCGGCGTCTCCGCAATCAAGCTACTCGGGACCTTCGTTCATACCGTCGAACGACATGCGGCCGGGCCCCGACACGTAGAGAGCGAGCAACCCGCCCACGATCGCGAAGTTCTTGAGGAAGTGGAACATCTGGGTGCGGTCGGTGAAGTTGGCGTGGAACAGAAGCGCCGTCACCACACAGAAACCGGCCAGCGACAACGCCACGAAGCGCGCCCGGAAGCCCAGGATCAGCAGCAGGGCGCCGGCGAGCTCGACGAAGATCGCAACCGGCAACAGCAGGCCCATCGCGCCATGCTCCTGCATCAGAATGCCGATCTCGTCGTAGCCATGGATCTTGCCGATGCCCGACCACAGGAACAGGCCGGCCAGCAGGCAACGCGCCACCAGCAGCACACTACTGTCGCCCGTTTCGTCCATCGGCCCTGCTCTCCCGCCTGGGTGCATTCAGTGTAGCCGGTCCGGCCCGGCGTTGGTACGAGACAGGGTCGGGCTGAGACGATTGAAACAACCGGGCCGGGAAGCAGCGAAATGACTTGGAAGCCGGAGATGGAGGAACTGCGCCGCCGCCAGGAGCTCGCCAGGCGCATGGGCGGGGCGGACAAGGTGAAGCGCCAGCACGATGGCGGGCGCCTTACCGTGCGCGAACGCATCGACCGGCTGGTCGACAAGGAGTCGTTCCGCGAGATCGGCAGCATCGCCGGCAAGGCCGAGTATGACGGCCGCAACGACCTTCTGGACCTCATGCCGGCCAACGCCGTGATGGGCCGCGCCAAGATCGACGGCCGTCCCATAGCCGTCACCGGCGACGACTTCACGGTGCGCGGCGGTTCGGCCGACGCCACCATCAAGGAAAAGGACATCTTCATCGAGCGCTACGCCAATCAGTATCGCGTGCCGTTGATCCGCATGATCGAGGGTTCGGGCGGCGGCGGCTCGGTCAAGACCATCGAGACCACCGGCCGCGCCAACGTGCCGGGCGTGCGCGGCTGGGAATGGGTGGTGCAGAACATGGGCGTCGTGCCGACCGTGGGGCTGGGCCTCGGCTCGGTCGCCGGATTGGGCGCGGCGCGGCTTGCCGCCACGCACTACTCGGTGATGGTGAAGGAGATCTCGGCGATGTTCGTGGCCGGTCCGCCGGTGGTGAACCGCCTCAGCGCCAAGCAGTACGACAAGCAGGAGCTGGGCGGCTGGGAGATCCAGTTGCGCGCCGGCGCCATCGACGAGGCGGCCGACAGCGAGGACGAAGCCTTCGCCCTCACCCGCCGCTTCCTGTCCTACCTGCCGTCCTCGATCGACACGGCGCCGTCGCGCGGGCCGCAGACCGACGATCCTGCGCGGCGCGAGGAGTCCCTGTTCGACGCGATCCCGCGCGACATCCGTAAGGTCTATCGCATCCGGCCGATCGTCGAGAAGATCGTCGACCAGGGTTCGTTCTTCGAGATGGGCAAGCTCTACGGCCGCTCCGTCGTCACCGGCTTCGCCCGCATCGACGGCTGGCCGGTCGCCGTCATGGCGAGCGATCCGATGTTCTACGGCGGCGGCTGGACGGCCGATGCCTGCCAGAAGGTGGCGCGCTTCGTCGACACCGCCGAGACCTTCCACCTGCCGGTGGTCTACTTCTGCGACTGCCCGGGCTTCCTGATCGGGCTCGAGGCCGAGAAGAGCGGCGTCATCCGACAGGGCGTGCGCGCCATGTCGGCGATGTTCCAGACCACCGTGCCATGGTGCAGCTTCATCATCCGCAACGCTTTCGGCGTCGCCGGTGCGGCGCACCAGAACGGCGCGCGGTTCAATTGGCGCTACGCCTGGCCGTCCGGCCGCTGGGGCTCGCTGCCGCTGGAAGGCGGCATCGAGGCGGCCTACCGCGCCGACATCGCCGCGGCAGCCGATCCCAAGGCCAAGATGGCCGAGATCGAGGATCGTCTGAACAAGCTGCGCTCGCCGTTCCGCAGCGCCGAGACCTTCTGGATCGAAGAGATCGTCGACCCGCGCGACACCCGCAAGATCCTCTGCGAGTTCGTCGAGATGGCCGCGCCGGTGCGTGGCAGCGGCCCCAGCCACCACTGGATGCGGCCGTAGAAAGAGAAGTCACGCCTCCCCCGTCTTACGGGGGGTGGTGGCCCGCAGGGTCGAAGGGGGAAAGCCCCAGTCGAGGGTATCTGCAGGTTTCAGATCTGAAATTGTCAGGGATCGCCGGTGTGGCCTTCCCCCTCCGCCCATCGGGCACCTCCCCCGTATGACGGGGGAGGCAAATGAAATGCGACGTCGGGAAGAGAGCTACCGCCAGCCGTAACCCTTGAGGCGCGGCAAGGTCCCGCAGGCCGGATCGAACGGCGGGTTGCTCAGAAAGTCGTTGTCGATGCGCAGGAAAGCATGGCCGGGCGTGCGGCTGACGATCGCGCTCATGGCGGGCAGCGACCAGTCCTGGGCGAACAGCTTGTCCGGCCAATCGAGCAGCGGCAGGCTGCTGGCGCGAACGATGCCTTGCCGGCTGTCGACCAGGTCGCGCATGCGGCCGAGGTAGTCCGACCACAGTCCTGTCAGCACCATGTCGGGAATGGCGGCGGCGATGACAAGCGCCGTCATGGAGGCGACGAGGCGCCGCGAGACCGCCGGCAGCCGCAGCGTGGCGAGGACTGTCGGAGGCTTGCGCTGCCAGGCGACATGGAGCCACATGCAGGCGAGCATCACGGCCAGCAGCAAGCCTGCCGCCTCGCGCGCCAGATAGTGCGCCGGCGGATAGAGAATGGAGTGCTCGTGCAGCAGCCGCCACCACGGCGTGGAGGCGAGCACAACGGCCGCGATGCCCATGACGATGAGCGGCCCCCGCCCCTGCAGCCATGCGGGCCTGGCCAACGCGACGACCGTCGACACCGCGAGGCCGGCCAGCGGGATGACGAATTGCAGGTTCTGCCAGAAGTCGAAGCTCATCGACCGCACCTTGATGAAATGCGGATGGCTCCAATAGTCGGCGATGGTCGCGGCCGAGACCAGGGCGGCGGCGATGAAGGCCAAGGCCGCGACGCCGGTCAGGATCCTGGTCGCCGGATCCCTGTCCGTGCGCAGCGACCAGACGATGGCGGCAGCCAGCAGCGGACCGAGATAGACCATTGCCTCGTAGGAGCGAACGCAGAACACCCCGAGCACGCAGAGAAGGGCCGCGTCGCCGAGGCGCTCTTCGCGCGCCGTCAACGCCACCGCCATGCCGGCGGTCGCGGCGGCGAAGGTCGCGTTGTACTCGCCAATGATGAAAAAGGACGTCGGCAGATAGACCACGGCGACCGCGGCGATGACGATGCCGAGCAGCACCGCATCGTGGCGCACCCGCGCCAGCGCCAGGTGATAAAGCCCGCTCGGCAGGCCGAACAACGCCGCCGAATAGGCCATCGCCAGCAGCCGGGTGTCGCGCACGCCGAGCTCGGCGAGCAGCAGCACCGGCACCTGCGTCACCCAGTCGACATGGGCGCGGGCGACGTAGAAGTCGTGAAAGAGCCCATGGTCGAGAATGTTCACCAGGAAGGACGAGCCGTCCCAGAACAGGCCGCGACAGGTGACGGTGGCGTAGGCGGCCACGCCCCACAGCACCACGACCACAACGCGATAGGCCGCAACCTGGCGCATGGCGCGCACGCTAGTCGCGCCAGACGTATTTGCCGAGGGGGTACGGCTGCGCCGGCGGGAACGGCTGCCAGGCACCGAAATCCTTGGGCGGTGCGACGATGCCGTCGCCGCGCTTGGCGCGCAGCGCCAGGCTCTGGCTGGGCAGGATCCAGGACTCGACCAGAAGGTCGTAGGGGTGCTTGGACAGCGGCGAGTCCTCGAAGGCGATCACGCCGTCATGGTCGCGGACTGTCGTGCGCATGGCATCGAGATACGACACCCAGCTTTGCGTGAGAAAGATGTCCGACGGCAGCACCGCCACCAGTATCAGGAGGGCGAAGATAAGGAAGCGCCGCGCGGCCTGCTGTGTGCCGAGGACGACGAAAGCCGGCAGCTTGCCGCGCAGGTTGGAGGCGTAGGCCCAGATGAACACCACGATCGAGGCGATGATCAGCCCGGCCGCCGTGCGCGCCACGTATTGCGACTTGGCGAGCGGCCGAACCACGACGTCGCCCAGCATCAGAAGCGGCGACAGCGCCAGGATGACGAGGCAGACGGCAGCCCAGCGATAGGGCTTGGCGAGCGCGAGGTCGCGCGGCCGCACCAACGCCCACACCACGACCACGAGGGCGGCCGCCACCACCAGATCGAACTGCATGTTCTGCCAGAAGTTCCTCGCGGTCTCGATCGTCTCGTCGAGATGCTCCACCGAATAGGGCCGGGTGAGCGAACCGATGGCCACGAACATGCCGGCGATGAAACCCGCGATGGCGACCAGATGCAGCGTGGTCGGCAGCCACGGCCGCGACGGCGCACGCCAGATCGCCCACCCGACCATCGCCGACAGGAGCGGTCCGAGATAGAGCATGGCCTCGTAGGTCCGGATGGCAAGGCCACCGATCACGGCCAGGAACAGGCCATCGACCAGGGTGAGCCGCTTGGCTGTCGCCAGCCGGACCGCCACCAGAATGGCGATGGCATAGGCGGTATTGTATTCACCGACGATGAAAAACGAGGTCGTCATGAACACCACGGCAATGGCGGCGATCACGGCGGCGAGCAGAACGGCGTCGTCCTTCACCCGCACCAGCGCCAGGTGATAGAGCGCGGTCGGCAGGGCAAACAGGCCGAGCGACAGCAGGCGTGCAAGAAGGTGCAGATCGGTTACGCCGAGGAAG
>DATHNU010000703.1:0-7066 GCA_035485695.1 Reyranella sp.
TAAGAAGTAATCGGGAGCACCCGCGGGCGCCGATTGGGCGGACCCGCAGCGAGTGGTTTGTCAGCTCAGGCATCTAGTAGAGAGAGGAACGAAAATGGCGATGACCATGCTTCAGATGGCGGGAGCGACGCCCACGCCGGCGACTATGGCCGATGGCATCCTGCTGATCATCGATGCGCAGAGGGAATATACGGACGGCCTGATGCCGTTGCCCGGTGTGCAGCCGGCGATCGAGGCTCTGGCGGTCCTGCTCGAGAAGGCCCGCAAGGCAGGGGCGCCGATCTTCCATGTGCGCCACCAGTCCAAGGGAAAGGCTTTCAACCCCTCATCGAGCGGCTACGAGATCGTGGCGCCGCTTGCGCCGCGCACGGGCGAGACCATCGTCGACAAGGGGCTGCCCAACGCCTTTATCGGAACCGATCTTGTCAAGCTGCTCGCGGCCAGTGGTCGCAAGAACCTGATCGTCGGCGGCTTCATGACCCATATGTGCGTCTCAGCCACCGTGCGGTCGGCGACCGACAACGGCTTCATGAGCACGGTCGCTGCCGACACGGTGGCCACCCGAGACTTGCCGGATGCTACCAACGATTTGGCGACGATACCGGCGGAGACTATCAACCGCATCACCCTGGCGGCGCTATCCGACCGGTTTGCCTGGATCATTCCCAAGGCTAGCGAGATACGGTGAGTTTATTCGGCTACCTAACGGCGCGAATGTCACGGGGACCAGCGGGACTTGTCGGGATGATGCCGATTGCACCAGTGGGAAAAGCTTGGGCTGCGGACTGCTCAGCCGTTGAAGCCGTAATAGATCTCTCCTTCGAAGCGACCAGCGCAATGATGTGCCAATTGTCGTCTCGAAGGCGGCGGCGCCGGGGCCATCCCTATCCTTGGGATTGCCCATATGAACAGGAGAGGTGGTGGAAATGTTCTCGCATATTTTTGTCGGCGCGGACGACGTTGCAGCTTCGAAGAAGTTCTACGATGCCGTGCTCGGCGCCATCGGCGTCCCGGAGGGCAAGCTTGATCCCAAGGGCCGGGTCTTCTATCGCACCCCGACCGGCACCTTCGGAATTACTGAGCCAATCGACGGCAAGGCAGCCACCCACGCCAATGGCGGCACAATAGGATTTACCTGTGACAGCATTGAAAAAGTCAAAGCTTTTCACGATGCAGGCGTCGCGACCGGGGGCAAAAGCATTGAAGACGCGCCCGGGTGGCGCGAGGGCGGGGGGGTGAGACTCTATCTGGCCTATCTGCGCGATCCATACGGCAACAAGATCTGCGCCTTGCACCGCGGCTGACGCGCGAATTAGGGGTGGCGACGCGCAAGATCGATCGGCGCGTCATTCGCAGTTTCCGTTGCCTGACGAGGCGCAGTCTGCTGCTAGCGATGCGGCAGCAGTTCTGGCCCCGATGCGCCGCTTCGGTTTTTTGGTGATAATCGATGAGGGTGGTCTGGCGGATCTTCAAGGATCGTCAGTCCGCGCATTTCGTGGTCGCCTGTCTATCGATTTCGAACGCGAGGACGAGGCACAAAAGCTGGCCGCCACTCTGCTGGCCCAACCGGCCCCGGCGCCCTGCCCACCGCCGCCCGGGGGAGACTGCGACCGCGACCAACTCCGTCACATGGCGCCCGGTGTCTTGGACGTCGAACCGGCAAATCGACTAGCCGACCCCCGGACACGAGTGGCGCAGAGATCAGCTGCCGCCGTCCGCCTTGTGGTTCGCGACCGCTTGCTTGACGATTTCCAGCAACTGGCCCTGCATGAACGGCTTCAGCAGGCGCGGCACGCCGCGCGCCGTGTCAACTGGCAGTTCGTCATAGGCGGTGGCCAGCACGATCGGCAAATCGGGTCGCTCGGTTCGCACCGTGTCAATGAGTTCGGTGCCGGTCATGCCGGGCATGCCTTGATCGGTTATCAGCAGGTCGAACGCCTCGCCACTCCGCAGGATCTTGAGCGCCTCCTTGCCCGAATAGGCCATCGTCACGCGATGGCCGCGGTCGTCGAGCATGGCCGCGGTATTCATCAGGACGAGGGCGTCGTCGTCGACGGCCAGGATGGCGAGCGGCTTCGACACGGCGAACGCGGCATCATCGGTCACGGAGTCCCGGTGTGCGCTGCTCGGCGCCCCTGTGACGACCGGTAGCCACAGGCTGGCCGTCGTGCCTTCGCCCGGTCTGCTCTTGAGGACGAAGCTGCCGCCGATTGCTCCGCCAGGCCGTGCACCATGGAGAGGCCGAGGCCGGTGCCTTTGCCCACGCCCTTTGTCGTGAAGAAAGGCTCCGTCGCCCGCAGCAGGGTTGTCTCGTCCATGCCCTCGCCATGATCGGTGATCGATAGCACGGCGTAGCGTCCGGCAGGCAACGCGAAGGCATTGGCCGCGGCCAGTTCCTGTTCGTGCGCCTCGATGGTGATGGCGCCGCCCCTCGGCATGGCGTCGCGTGCATTGACGGCCAGATTCAGCACCGCCATTTCGAGCTGGTTGCGATCGACCAGCACGCTGCCCATGGCCGGCGGAAAGCGCACGACGATACTGAGGTTGGCGCCCAGCGAACGGTCGAGCAGGTCAGTCATCTCGTTGATCAGGGCGGGCATGGCCACAGCCTCGGGATTGAGGTTCTGCCGCCGTGCGAAGGCCAGCATGCGCTGGGTGAGAGTGGTGCCCCGCTGGGCGGCCTGCATGGCGTTGGCCACCAGCGGCGCGATCCGGGGATCGTCGCCGATGCGCCGCTGGACGAGCTCCAGGCTGCCCAGCACCGCCGTCAGCAGGTTGTTGAAATCGTGCGCGACGCCGCCGGTCAGCTGGCCGATCGCCTCCATCTTCTGCGCCTGGAACAGCGCCTCCCGCGCCTCGTCGAGATGCTGCTGGGCCTGCCGGCGCTCCGTGAGATCGCGCGTGACCTTGGCGAAGCCCAGTAGCGCGCCCGACGGGCTGCGGATGGGATCGATGATCACATGCGCCCAGAAGCGCGTGCCGTCCTTGCGCACCCGCCAGCCTTCTGCCTCGAACTTGCCGGTGCGCTCGGAGGTCTGGAGCGCGGTCGCCGGAATGCCGCGCGCGATGTCCTCCTCGGTATAGAACAGCGAGAAGTGCCGGCACCGATCACTTCCGGCGCGGTATAGCCCTTGAAGCGCTCGGCGCCGGCGTTCCAGCTCGCGATGTGGCCGGAAGCGTCGAGCATGTAGATCGCATAGTCGGTGACGGCGTTGACCAACAGCCGGAAGCGCTCCAAATGGCTGAAAAGGCATCGCTCCGGCTGGTGGATAGCGAAAAGCTCACCATCAACATGGGATTCGTCGATCTCGGCCACATCGACCTGCTGGTCCGGGAGGGTTTCTATTCCAACCGCTCCGACTTCATCCGGACGGCGATCCGCACCCAGCTCGATCGTCACACCGATGCGGTGAAGCAGTCGGTGGCGCGACGCCAACTCGATCTTGGTTTGCGTCAGTACAGCCGTTCCGATCTCGAGGCGCTCCGGGCGGCCGGTGAATCGCTTCATATCCAGGTCCTCGGCCTGGCGATCATCGCCTCGGATGTTTCCGCCGATCTCGCGCGGGCAACGATCGCGTCCATCCAGGTTCTTGGCGCTCTTCAGGCCAGTCCTGAAGTGAAGGCGGCGCTGAGCGATCGCATCCGCTGACCGTCGGCTCGGCGCCGTCGCCCCGCGACGGTCGCTCCTTCAGTGCACCGAATTTTCAGGAGATGAACCATGATGATACGCCCGGGCGTCGACATGATGGAGGCCCTGCGACTGACGCGCGAAGGTCGGCTGGTAGAGGCGATGGCCGTGCTGCGCGGCGGCGCGGCGCCCGTCGGCGAAGGATCCGTCAAACGGGAAGCGGGCAAGGGGACGGCGCCCGTGCTCGACATGGTGCCTCCCTCCGTGGAGACCGGAAGCGCCTGGACGGCGCCGCCAACGCGCCCAGCCGCCGAGGCGACGCAACGGGCAGACAACGGGTCACGCCCACCGTCGACGCCCGGCGGCTTTCTGGATCGCCTGCGCAGGTTCGACCTTCCGGGGAAGGTTGTTCTTCCCGCGGGGGCGACGTTCGCGACCTGTGACTTTGCCAACGAGGCCGGCAGCCTGAGGTACAAGCTCTATGTGCCGAGCTGCTACAAGGGCCAGGCGATGCCGCTGGTGGTGATGCTGCACGGCTGCAGCCAGTCGCCCGATGACTTTGCCGCCGGCACGAGGATGAACGAGCGCGCGGAGGAGCACGGGCTCTTCGTTGCCTACCCGGCGCAGCCCCCATCGGCCAACCCGTCCAGATGCTGGAACTGGTTCGAGGCCAGCGAACAGCGGCGCGGCCACGGAGAGCCCTCGCTGATCGCCGGAATCACGCGCCAGATCATGCGGGATTTTCCGGTCGAAGCCGGACGCGTCTATGTGGCCGGTCTCTCCGCCGGCGGCGCGGCAGCGGCCGTCATGGCAGCGACTTACCCGGATCTCTACGCAGCCGTAGGCGTGCATTCCGGGCTGGCTTACGGGGCAGCGCGCGACGTTGCGTCCGCCTTTGCGGCAATGCGCACCGGCGGGGGCCCGCGTGCCCCATCCGCTCGCGCGGCCAGGACCATGGTTCCAACCATCGTGTTTCATGGCGATCAGGACAAAACGGTCAATCCGGAGAATGGAGACCAGGTCATCGCCCAGGCGAAGCTCGGGATGGATCTCAAGACGACAGTCGTTCGCGGCCAAGCCGAGGGCGGCATGACCTTCCTGCGGACGATTCAGAGCGACGACGCCGGGCGATCGATGCTGGAGCAATGGGTCCTGCAGGGCGCCGGCCATGCGTGGTCCGGTGGCAGCCCGGGGGGGTCGTACACCGATCCTCGGGGACCCGATGCCAGCCGGGAAATGGTCCGCTTCTTCCTTCAGCACTCGACCAGGATTCAAGGGATGCCCTGAATTCCCGAGGACACGCTTCGCGACGCCGGCGGCGGCGCGGACGCTTGGGCCGTCGCCGATGATGTGTCTTCCTGCATTCGGCAATGTCTGCAGCCCCATCCCCCGCCATCGGCAGGCAGGGCATACGATGGTCACGAACGCCAGGCTGCTGTTCCGGTAACCTTCGATCGCCCGGCACATTCATGGGGTGCCGGTTGGCCGCCGCAAACACCGGCCCCCGCCTCGTGTTGCGTCTCCCCCATGAATGCGCGCGAGGCGGGGTTACGCGTTGGGGCAGAAGCGCATGAACGGGATCTTCTATCTGGTCGGCCTGATCGTCGTGGCGGTTATTGTCGCGTATGCCGTTGGGCAGTGGCATTGGTGAGAAAGCGTGACGAGGCTGCTACCCGCCAAGGCTGTCGGGCTCGGGCACCTCTCTCCCGGGCTTGTCGCCACGCGGCGATCGGGGATGCCGGTCGTGGAGGTAGATTGCCAGTTTCTCACGAGAGCCTTCTCCGGCTGATCCTATGGCCGCCTCGAAGAGCGTTTGCTGCACTTTGGTGGGAAGTTTGCCCCAACTTGCAGCCACCGCTTCGCCGAGAGCCGTCACAAGTTCGTCTGTAGCCATTCGATTACCTGTTGGCTTGAGGGCCAGTACGGTTCGCGCAGGGCGCGTAATCGGAACCTGGTCGCGGATGCAGGCTCGAATACGGGCACAGGCGCCTGACTGTCGCAACCATGGGCGGATCCGCAAGGATCCGCCGGCCGCGACGTCCCTGCGTTGGATGGCGCCTCTACGGCAGGCCGTCAGTCTAGCGATGGGAGATCAAACATGGAACGATCCACATGATCTGGACCTCTCTAGAACGTTGAACCTGCTGCAACGAATCGATCGGCCCACCATTGAATCCCCGCTCGCGAGGGGTTCCGGAAGGGGATTTTCAGCATGGCCGCACGTCCGTCGTGGGAGGGACATCTACGCCTGTCGCTCGTGACCTGTCCGGTCGCCCTGTGGCCGGCGACGTCGGAAGCGGAAACCATCCGCTTCAACCTGATCAACCCCAGGACCAGCAACCGCATCCGCATGCAGACCGTCGACGCCGGCACCGGCGAGCAGGTCGCGCGCAGCGACCTGGTGAAGGGCTTCGAGGTGGCGAAGGGCGAGTACGTACTGTTCGACAAGGAGGAGCTCGACGCGGTGAAGCTCGAATCGACCCGCATCATCGATATCGAGAAGTTCGTGCCGCGCGCCGGCATCGACCGGCTCTATTGGGACACGCCCTACCATCTCGTGCCGGCCGGCAAGACCGGCATCGAGGCCTATGCCGTGATCCGCGCCGCCATGGCAAAGCAGAACATGGTGGCCATCGGCCGGCTGGTGATGAGCACGCGCGAGCGCATCTGCGCCATCGAGATCGAGGAGGGCGGGCTGGTCCTCACCACGCTGCGCACGGCGGAGGAGGTGCGCGCCCTCGACGAGGTGGCGCTGCCCGAGCTGCCCAAGCCCGATCCCAAGATGCTGCAGATCGCCGAGAAGATCGTCGAGCAGCAGTCCGGCGACTTCGATCCGGCCGAGTTCAACGACCGCTACGAGGACGCCCTGCGCGCGCTGATCGAGGAGAAGCGCAAGGGCAAGCCGGTCAAGCCGGCCAAGCCCGCCAACGACGATGGCAAGGTCATCGACCTGATGGCCGCCTTGAAGAAGAGTCTCGAGGGCGGCGGCACGCGACGGTCGTCCAACGGCGCGAAGAAGAAACCCAACGGACGGAGGGCTGCATAAATGGGCGCACAGCTTCCCCTGCCCGCCGGATGGGCGCTTGCCGCCACCAGCCGGCGCGATCCGCGCGAGCAGCTCGAGCAACTGGCGCGTGACAAACTCGAGGCCAAGGCCGAGATCCGCGCCGCGCTCGACCGGCTCGCCGCCAAGCACGGCGCCTCGGCGCGCGACATCAACTATGCGATCGACGGCTACGCCGACGACATGATCAACGACGCCCTGTTCGAGGTCGAGCGCGAGCTCAACGCGGAATAAGGAGTCTAGCGCTTCTGCCCCGTCAGCCTTCGCCGGGACCGCGCCACTCCGTGGCGCTCTTCGTCTTAGATCATGAGCGCCACGGAGTGGCGCGGTCCCGGCCATGAGGGGGGTAGCGCACTAGCGGAAAGTGCGGAAAG
>DATHNU010000704.1:0-4305 GCA_035485695.1 Reyranella sp.
TCCGCCGTCGGCCGGCGTGGCGATCTCGTAGGCCAGTTCGCCGGAGTAGCTGACGCGAAACAGCATGACGGGCCGGCCGGCGATCGTTGCCTGCCGCACGCCAAGTGGTGGAAAGGCAGCCGCCGACATGTCTGCGCCCGCTACGGCCTTTTGCAGCACTGCACGACTGTTCGGCCCGGCCAGCGCCATTTGGGCCCACTGGTCGCTGACCGAGGTCACCGCCACGGCAAGATCGGGCCAATCGACCTGCAACAGGCGTTCGAGATGGGCCAGCACCGGGCCGGCCTGGGCGGTCGTCGTCGTCATGTAGTAGCGGTTCTCGGCAAGACGCGATGTCGTGCCGTCATCCATGACGAGGCCGTCGTCGCGCAGCATCAGCCCGTAGCGCGCCTTGCCGACCGGCAGGTTGGCAAAGCCGTTGCAGTAGACGCGGTCGAGGAATTTTCCGGCATCGGGTCCCTGGACGTCGATCTTGCCCAGGGTCGAGACGTCGACCAGGCCGCAAGCCTGGCGCACATTGAGGGCCTCGCGCACCCAGGCGTCGCGAAAGGATTCGCCCGGTCGCAGATAGGCGCGCGGCCGCATCCACTGGCCGACTTCGTACATCAACGCGCCGTGCGCCAGATGCCAATCGTGCAGCGGCGTGCGCCGGGTCGGGTCGAGATGCTTGCCGACATGCACGCCGCCGATCGCCCCCAGCGACACCGGCGTGTAGGGCGGCCGGAACGTCGTGGTGCCGACTGCCGGTATCGGCTCGCCGCGCAAGCCGGCCAGCAGGGCGAGGCCGATGACGTTGCTGGTCTTGCCCTGGTCGGTGCCCATGCCTAGCGTCGTGTAGCGCTTGAGATGCTCGACCGAGGCGTAGTTCTCGCGATGCGCCAGCGCCACGTCCTCGGCCACGACATCGTCCTGGATGTCGACAAAGCGCTTGGCCTTGCCGCGGGTCGAGCCCGGCACGAGCCACAACTTCTCGAGCGCCAGCGCCGTGGTTTTCTCTGCGCGCGGCGTCGATGACGCCGGCGGCGGATCGAAGCCCAATTCGCGCGCCGCTGCGGCGCCGGCTTTCGCGCCGTCCGCCAGGCTCTCGGCCAGGCCGAACTGGCCGTCGCAGGCGCCGACGGAGACGGCGGCCTGCTTGGCCTGGCCGGGCACGAAGGAGGCGATGTCGTCGCGGTAGGTGAGCCTGCCGCCGGACTGCGAATGGAGATGGACGGTCGGATTCCAGCCGCCGGAGACACACACCAGATCGCAGGCGATGGTTTCGGTCGGCCGGACCGGACCGCCGCCATCGCCGAGCGGCGCGATCTCGACCGCGCTAACCGATTGCGAGCCCAGCGCGCGCAGGATCGCGTGCGCGGGCAGCAGGCGGATACCCAACGTCGACGCGGCCTCGGCCTGATCGCGCGGCACTTCCGTGCGGCCATCGACGATGGCTGCGACGGCGACGCCGGCCGCCTGCAGATCGAAGGCGGTTCGATAGGCATCGCTGTTGTTGGTGAACACCACGGCCCGGCCGCCCGGCCGGACCGCATATTCCGTGGCGTAGCGCCGCGCGGCGGAGGCCAGCATGATGCCCGGCAGATCGTTGTTGGCGAACACCAGGTGCCGTTCGATGGCGCCCGTGGCGAACACCACGCGCCGGGCGCGGACCAGCCACAGCCGCTGGCGCGGCCGATGCGCCGGTGTTTCGGCCAGATGGTCCGACACCCGCTCGAGCAGTCCCACGACATTATGGTCGAAGTAGCCGAAGGCCGTGGTTCGCGGCAGGACGACGGCTTCGGGATGGCTTTGCAGGTCGTCGGCCGTCCTGTCGGCCCAGGCCAGGCCCGCCCCGCCATCTATCGTATCGCGCTCGAACCGCAGCGCGCCGCCGAGGCTTGAGCGCTCGTCGGCGAGAATGATCCGCGCGCCGGCGCGGGCCGCCTGCTGCGCGGCCGCCAGCCCCGCGGGGCCGCCGCCCACCACCAGCACGTCGCAATGGGCGTGACGGTGTTCGTAGCGGTCGGGATCGGGCAGGTCGGGCGCGCGGCCAAGGCCGGCCGCGCGGCGGATGAAGCGCTCATAGGTCATCCACCACGTCGGCGGCCACATGAAGGTCTTGTAGTAGAAGCCGGCGGGCACCAGCGGCGATATCAGGTCGTTCACCGCCATCACGTCGAAGCCGAGCGACGGCCAGCGGTTCTGGCTCTCGGCCGACAGCCCGTCGAACAGCTCGACCATGGTGGCCCGCGTGTTGGGCTCCGCCCTGTCGCCGATTCGCAGACGCACCAGCGCGTTGGGCTCTTCCGGCCCGGCGGTGAAGATGCCGCGCGGCCGGTGGTATTTGAAGCTCCGCCCAACCAGCCGCACGCCGTTGGCCAGCAGCGCCGAAGCTAGGCTGTCGCCGGGATGGCCTTCGTAGGCCTTGCCATCGAAGGTGAAGCGCAGCGTTCGGCTACGATCGATCAGCCCGCCGCCCGGCAACCGGAAGGGCTGACCACTCATGTGTTGCCTCGCGCCGCATGGGGCAGCCGCGTCTCGAGGATCTCATGGGTCAGGGTATCGCGGTGCACGACGATCCACGCCCGGCATCCCTGGGTGTGCTGCCAGAGCTCCCCATGGACGCCGCGCGGATTGCTGCGCAGATAGACGGCCTCGTGCCAGCTCGCCATCGGTGCATCGGCGGACGGCCGCTTCACGGTCGCGTCGCCGCCATAGGTGAACTCCGTATGGTCGCGGGTGCCGCAGTGCGGGCAGGCGATGCGCAACATGGCGGTCTCAATGATCCTTGGGCGAAGGGCCCGCGCCCTTTTCGTCGACCACGGCGCCGCGCGCGAAGCGGTCCAGCGCGAAGGCTTCGTTCAAGGGGTGCGGCGCGTCGTTGGCGATGGTGTGGGCGAACACCCAGCCCGAGCCCGGCGTCGCCTTGAAGCCGCCGTAGCACCATCCGCCATCGATGTAGAGATGCTCGATCGGCGTTTTGGAGATGATCGGGCTGCCGTCCATTGTCATGTCCATGACGCCGCCCCACAGGCGCATCAGGCGCAGCCGGCGCATCCAGGGAAACAGCTGCAGGCCGCCGACCAGGGCATGCTCGATGGCGGCGAAATTGCCGCGCTGGGCGTAGGAATTGTAGAAATCGAGATCGCCGCCCATCACCAGCTCGCCCTTGTCGGACTGGCTGACATAGAAATGGCCGGCGCCGTAGGTCACGACCGTGTCGAGCACCGGCTTCACCGGTTCGCTGACGAAGGCCTGCAATACATGGGTCTCGATCGGCAGCCGCAACCCGGCCATCGCCGCGACGTGCGAGGAATGGCCGGCCACCGCCATGCCGACCTTGCCGGCGCCGATATAGCCGCGGTTGGTTTCGACGCCCAGCACGCGGCCGCGCTCGACGCGAAAGCCGGTGACTTCGCAATTCTGCAGGATGTCGACGCCGCGGGCGTCGGCGCCGCGGGCATAGCCCCAGGCGACGGCGTCGTGGCGGGCGATACCGCCGCGGCGCTGCATCAGGCCGCCGACGATGGGATAGCGCTGCTGATCGGAGCAATCGAGCAACGGCACCTCTCGCCGTACCCGGTCGAGGCCGAGCCATTCGGCGTCGATGCCGTTCAGCCGCATGGCATTGCCGCGCCGCATGGCGGCGTCGCGCTGGGCGTCGGAGTGGGCGAGATTGAGCACGCCGCGCGGGCTGAACATCACGTTGTAGTTGAGGTCGGCGCTGAGGCCGTGCCACAGCTTGAGTGACCATTCATAGAAATGGGCGTTGCCCTCGAGCAGGTAGTTCGACCGCACGATCGTGGTGTTGCGGCCGGTATTGCCGCCGCCCAGCCATCCCTTCTCGAGCACGGCGACGTTGGTGATGCCGTGATTCCTGGCGAGATAGTAGGCAGTCGCCAGACCGTGGCCGCCGCCACCGATGATGATGACGTCATAGGACGGCTTGGGGTCGGGACTTCGCCAGGCCTGCGGCCAGTTCGCATGCTGCGACAGCGCATTGCGGGCGAGGGAAGCGATCGAATACTTCATTCGACCGTACTGTGGCGGGCCAGTGGATCGACTGCAACGGGCGTCATTGCTGGGGGTACGCCACTGCGACGTCAGATTTACAACAAAGACCTCATGCTGAGGAGCGAGCGCAGCGAGTGTCTCGAAGCATGGGCATCAGCATGTGCTCGTTGCCCACCCTTCGAGACGGCCGCTTCGCGGCCTCCTCAGGGTGAGGGGCGTCTTCGGAAAGATAGTAGGCCGCGGCAATCCAAAACGGCTATGCTGCAAGGATTGGGGATTTCGGGGGAACGGGACATGCTGAAGTCAGTCATC
>DATHNU010000705.1:0-2038 GCA_035485695.1 Reyranella sp.
TGATCATGCTGCCGATCTCCCAGGAGTTCGGCGTGCCGCTGACGGCGGTCGCGATCATCTTCACGCTGACGCTGTGGATGCGGCTGCTCGGCGCCACCGTCGCCGGCTGGATGGGCGATCGGATGGGCCGCAAGACACCGCTGATGATCTCCATCCTGTGGTACTCGATCTGTAATTTCATCGCCGGCTTCTCACCCACCTTCACCTTCCTGCTGATCTTCCGCACCTTGCTCGGCATCGGCATGGGCGCGGAATGGCCGGCCGGCGCGGCGCTCGCCATGGAATCCTGGCCCGCCCGCTCGCGTGGCTTCATGAGCGGCGTCCTGCAAGGTTCGTGGGGCCTGGGCTTCGCTCTCTCGGCGGCGGCCTACGGCTTCCTGTACGACGATATCGGTTGGCGCGGCCTTCTGTGGATCGGCATCCTGCCGGCGCTGGTGGTGGTGTGGATCCGCTTCTATGTGAAGGAGCCCGAAGTGTGGGCCGAGAACAAGCGGCAGCAGGTCGAGAGGAAGACCGAAGTGAAGGCGCCGCTGCTCGTCATCTTCCGGCGGCAGTACCTCTTCAACACGCTCACGGCATGCGCCTGGATGGCGGCGGCGTTCTGCGTCTACTACTCGATCTGGGGGCTGTTCGCGACCTATCTGCAGAAGGAGCTGGAGTGGACGCCGGCCATGGTGGCAACCCCGCTGTTCTGGGCCAACATCGTGGTCTTTGCCGGCAGCGCCATGTGGGGCGGCGTGGCCGACAAATGGGGCAGAAGGCCCGCGATCATCGTGCCCTGCATCCTCGCCATCTTCGTCACGCCGCTCTACCTGTGGACCCACGACCCGACGCTGATCATCCTGGGCTTCATCCTGCAGGGCGTCTTCGGCGGCTCGATCTACGGCCAGAACCCGAGTTACCTGTGCGAGCGCTTCCCCACCGAGGTGCGCGCCACGGCCTCGGGCTTCGTCTATCATCAGGGGGCGATCTGGGCCGGCTTCATGGCGCCGGTGCTGAGCTACTTCGCTGTCGAGATGAAGATGGGCTTCGCGCTGCCCATGATGGTGAGCACGACCGTGTTCCTGGTGCTCGTCATCATCGCCGTGGCGTTGGGCCCCGAGACCAAGGGCAAGCGCCTCATCGCCGACCTCGAGGTCAAGGCGGCCGACTGACGTCTCGTCTCAGCGTCCTTTTCCACCCAAGACGTGGAGAGGGACGGGCCCCTTCCTGGCTGGTCAGAGGCTCATATTTGCAGTCTCCATTGGCACGCGGGTTGCTCGTATTTCGGCGAGGAAACGCAACGCGCGGGGGTCTTTCCGATGTGCAAAGGCGACGACCAGAACTGCCCTGATTTCGAACTTCACCGCAAGAAGCTGCTCGAAGAACTCGACAGCGAACGGCGCAGCTTCATGAAGAGCGCTTTCGTGGCGACCGGGGGCGCGGCCGCGCTTGTCGCCGGAGGGACTTTGATCTCCCCCGCCGTCGCCCAGACCGCCGCCGGACAGCAGGGCCGGCCCAACCATCACTATGTCCCGGCGACGGCCGACACCGTCCACTGGGGCTATTTCAGCAAGCTCCTGAAGCCGGTCGTCGAGGTCGACAGCGGCGACTACGTCACCATCGAGGCGCTGACCCATCACGCCAACGACGATGCCGAGCGCATGGTCAAAGGCGACCCGGGTGCGGAAAGCGTTTTTCTCTGGACCAAGGACAAGAAAGGCGTCAACCGGCGCGGTGCGGGTCCGGTCGACGGCAAGCTGCTGGGCCGCGGGTCGGGCGAAGGCTTCGGCGTCCACATTTGCACCGGTCCGGTCTTCGTCCGTGGCGCAGAGCCCGGCGACATCCTCGAAGTGCGCATAATGGACGTGAAGCCCAGGCCCTCGGCCAATCCCAACTATCCCGGCAAGGCTTTCGGCAGCAACGCGGCGGCGTGGTGGGGCTTCCACTACAAGGAGCTGATCACCGAGCCCAAGCCGCGCGAGGTGGTCACCATTTACGAGATCGACGCCACCGGACAGCGCAACTGGGCCAAGGCGGTCTACAATTTCCAATGGAC
>DATHNU010000706.1:0-6371 GCA_035485695.1 Reyranella sp.
AACAGCGCGATATTGACCGCGAGCAGCGTTCGCCGCCCGTAGCGGTCGGAAAGCCACGGCCAGACATAGAGGCCGGCGATGCCGATGAAGAGCGAGATCTGCAGGCCCGTCCGGTACTGCGGCACGGTGAGCGCGAACTCCCGGATGATCAGCGGCGAGATCAGCGCGAAGATCACACCGTCCATGCCGTCGAAACCCCAGCCGAGGCCGTTGGCGATGGCGATGTGCCGGTGCGTGGGCGTGATGCGGCTGTCGTCGGCGACGGCGCGATAGTTCGCGTGCCGCATGTGCTTCAGCTCGAGCGGACCGACGCTTGCTGCATGATACGAAGGCGAGGGCGACAACCCACCCGCCTCGTTGGCTGTGGCCGTGCTCATGGTTCGCTTCCTCCTGCGCGACGCGGTCGTTTTGACCGTCAGTTTGCGTGAGGGTCCGCCCAAGGCCCCCGGCATGGCAAGCGGGCGCTTCGATCGGGGGATACTGTTTGATGTGCAAATTTTGCAGGGCAGAGAGCGAGGGTCGGAGGGATAGACGAACTGCGCCACCGAGTATTCGAAGGCTTCGACGCGGCACTGGGAGAAGGAGCTCAGCTAGGCGACCAATTCTGGCCGCCGTAATAGAGACGTAGAATCGTTACTTCGCTGTCGGAAACGACAAAAGCGATCGCGACCCGTCGTTCGAATCCGACAATACGCAAGCCAGGACGCAGATCGTCGCGCCGTCGACCGCGTTCACCTGCGAATTCGAAGCCGATGCAATATGCCTCCAGGCGCGCTGTGTAGCCCAGAGCTACTTCAATGCCGGCGCGTTCTGCAATCTAATCGCCAATGCTGAGGAGGTCAGTGCGAGCCTGTGGCGTGAAAGTGACGGCCCGACGGTTCAACGACGCGCCTTGCGCCGTCCGCTGTAACGCGCGCGGGCTTCCGCAAAGACCGCCTTTGCTGGAATGCGACTTGAGGGATCGGCCTTGGTCGCGTCATAGGTCGGTACGACTTCCTCATGCAGCCATCGTTCGAACACCGCATCGCGTTCCTGCAAGGCACGCAGGCCCGCTCTGATGACCTCTGAACTGGTCGCGTACGCGCCGGAATCAACCTTGGCGTCTATGTAAGCCGCCTGCTCCGCTGGAAGGCTGAAGGTGCGTTTGGAAACTTTCGACATGGGCAGTGCCTCGCGGGTATGAATTCATCATACCAGCCACAAGATGGTGAGCGAACGCGGATTTCGCAGTTCTGGCACGGGAGTCGCATGCCTAGGCAGGCGACTTTCCGCTGTCAGGAGACATCATGAAGCTTTCACGCCGCTCGCTTTTTGCCGCAACCACGACGGCGCTTGTCGTGCCGCACGCCGCCTGGGCGCAGGAAAAGGTCGTGCGGTACGGCATCTCGATGGCCGACATCCCGCTCACCACGGGCCAGCCTGACCGCGGCGCCGGCGCCTACCAATATACCGGCCTCACGATCTACGATCCGCTGATTGCCTGGGAACTCGACGTCGCCGACCGACCGGGAAAGATGATCCCCGGACTCGCGACCGAGTGGAAGGTGAACGAGGCCGACAAGACGCTGTGGACCTTCAAGCTGCGCCCGGGCGTGAAGTTCCACGACGGCTCGGCGTTCGACGCCGATACCGTGATCTGGAATCTCGAGAAGGTCTGCAACAAGGACGCGCCGCAATTCGACACCCGGCAGTCGGCGCAGGTGCGGCCGCGCCTGCCCGGCCTGCTGAGCTACAAGAAGACCGGCGACATGGAGATCGAGATCAAGACCAAGTCGGTCGATTCGCTCTTTCCCTATCAGCTTCTGTGGTTCCTGGTCTCGAGCCCGGCGCAATGGGAAAAGGTCGGCAAGGACTGGAACAAGTTCGCCGATGAGCCGTCGGGCACCGGCCCGTTCAAGCTTGCCCGCATGGTGCCGCGCGAGCGCGCCGAGCTGGTGAAGAACGAGGGCTATTGGGATCCCAAGCGCATTCCCAAGGTCGATCGCTTCGTCCTGGTCTGCGCGCCGGAGGATTCCAGCCGCAGCGCCGCGCTGATCTCGGGTGCCGTCGACATGATCGACGCGCCGCAGCCCGACGTGCTGGACAGGCTGAAGCAGAGCGGCGCGCGGATCGTCAGCAACGTCACGCCGCATGTGTTCCAGTATCATCCCTCGCTGGCGGAAGGATCGCCGTGGACCGACATCCGGGTGCGCAAGGCGGCCAACCTCGCGATCGATCGCGAGGCGATCGTGAAGCTGCTTCACGGGCTGGTGACACCGGCCTATGGCGAGGTCGACCGCAGCAGCCCGTGGTTCGGCAAGCCCACCTTCGAGCTCAAGTATGCGCCCGATGAAGCGCGCAAGCTGATGACCGATGCGGGCTACAGCAAGACCAAGCCCATGAAAGCCAGGATCTCGATCCAGGCCGGCGGCACCAACCAGACGGTCAACGAAGCCATCCAGGAGATGCTCAAGGAGGCGTACTTCGACATCGAGTTCAAGCCCGTCGACCTCGAAGCCCTGATGACAGGCTGGCGCGGCGGCGCCAAGGCCGACATGAACAAGGACGTCTCGGCCACCAACGTCACTCACGTGACGTCCGATCCGTTCTACGCGGTGAACCGTTTCTTCGCCTCCGACCAGATGGCGCCGGTCGGCGTGAACTGGAGCTTCTACAAGAATCCCGAGGTCGATCAGCTCGTAGTCGAGCTGAAGAATTCATTCGATCCCGCCAAGCAGGACGAGATCGCGGCCAGGATCCACGCCAAGGCGGTCGATGATGCGGTGATGATCTGGGTCTATCACGACACGACGCCGCGGGCGCTGTCGGCCAAGATCAAGAAGTACGTCCAGGCCCAGAGCTGGTTCCAGGACCTCGCCCTCGTCGAGGTTTGAAGCGTCATCGACGGGCATGGACGCCAAGCGCGGACGGAGCGTGCGGATCGTGTGGGATCTTTGCTGGGGATGCGCCACTCCAGTGGCGCGTCATCTCATGCTCTTGTGGACCGCGAGCGTCTTGCTCGCTCATGATCATGAGCGGGCGAGACGCCCGCGGTCCGGAAGACCATGACGCGCCACTGGAGTGGCGCGCCCCCAGCGAAGATGCCCGTCCCTCCAAGTGGAATACGCTCTACGATCGATCGGCCAGTTGCTTGAACATGCGATTCCGGTCGGCGATGTGCCGTGCTTGCCTGGTCTCCAGTCGCCTGAGCTGCATCTTTTCGGCGCTCGCGTCCTCTCCGCGATGCTCCAGCATGGCGATGGTCTCGCGCTGCCGCGCGATGCCGAGTTCCCCGCGCCAGAGCAGGGTGTCGGCTTCCTGAAGAAGCTGCTTCAGGGTGGTTCGATCCATAACGCAGTCTACCAGCCCGCCGGATCAATTCACGAGCGGGTCGGAAGTTCCGCGAGCCGCTGGCTGGCCAGAAGCGCACCAAGCTCCGCGCGCGACGGCAGGGCCTCAAAGGCGCCAGGCCGCGTCGCCGTCAGAGCCGCCGCCTTCTGGGCCACGCCGATCGCCTCGTCGATCGTGAAACCGTGGGCGAAGGCCGCCGCCATCACGCCGCAGAAAGTGTCGCCGCAGCCTGTGGTGTCGACGGCGGTGACGGTCTCCGCCGGGAAGGATCGCCGGCGCTCGCGTTCGATGAGCAGGCACCCGTCCGGGCCGAGCGTGATGACGGCGGCGCCGGCGGCCTGGAGGGAGCCCGCCAACGACTCGGCTTCGACACGATTGGCGATGACCAGGCCGCACAGGCCCAGAAGTTTCTCGGCGCCTGGCCAGAAGGGTGCGGGGTTAAAGACTGTCATCGCTTTTTGTCGCTGCGCGGCGGCCAGGATGAACGCGGTCGTATCGAGCGACAGGTTGCCCTGCAGCAGGACGATATCCCGTTCGCCCAGGCTCTGCAGGGCCGGTTCCGCCTGTTCTCGCGCCAGCGCCAGGGAGCAGGCGCTGGTGCTGACGATGCTGTTCTCGCCGTCGGGCAGGACCATGAGGAGGGAGAAGTCGGTGGGATGCGGCAGGCGCGGCAGGAGGAGCTCGGCAAAGCCTTCGCTTCGGAGATGCCTCTCGACTTCGTCCGCCTCGGCAGGGTCGCCGCCGAGCGGCGCGCAGAATCGCACCTCTGCGCCACAGCGTGCGGCTACCACGGCCTGGTTCAATCCCTTGCCGCCCGGGACGCGCGTGCCGGCACTGCCGATCAGCGTCTCGCCGGGCAGCGGCAGGCGCGGCACCGCCAGGCGCAGATCCAGTCCTGCATTGCCGATGACGACAACGCGCCCCGGCCCTCTCATCCCGTCATTTTCCCGACCGCCTTTGTCGGCACAGCCTCCTGGGCCGGCGCGCGCAAGGCAAGGACGCTCCACCACACGGCGCTGCCGCCCAGCAGGGCGGCTCGCTCGCTGTCATGAACGGCCTTCAGGCCGTGGTGATCGGCCAGGGCGCGGGTTTCCGCGGCCGAGACCTCGAACATGCGACGACCTGCGGGCACCGGTCCGTGCCGCAGCAGGAGGGTCATCAGGCCGCCGGGCTGCAGCAGGCCCGCGACCCGCGCCATGGCGCGCTCGCGCTGGCTCGAATCGAGATGCATCCACACCGCCGTCAGCATGACGAGATCGAAGCGCTCGCCACGCGCGTGCACCTTGTCGAGGTCGGGCAGGGCGTCGTCGATCCAGGTGATCGCTGCCGCACGGTGCAGGCGCTGGCCGTGCGCACGCAATTCCGGCGTCGGCTCGACGGCCACGACCGTGTGACCGAGGTTGGCCAGGGCCGCGGCATCGCGCCCGGTGCCGGCGCCGACATCGAGGACGCGGCTCGGCGTCGTGGGAATGAGAGGCAAAGTCTCGCGATGAACGTCGGCGAAGCTCAGGCTCTCGTACGGCTTCACCAGCGCATCGGCGCTCTCGCCATAGCCTTCGGTACCGCGGGCCTTCATGCGGCCGACTATATCGCGATGCGCGCCTGCTTGGCCGCCTCGAAAGCCGCGAGGCGCTGGGCGAACTTGCCCTCCGCCGGCCCGGCCGCCGCGGCGATCGAGGGGGCGGGCAGCGTCTCGTAGAAATGGCAGGCTACGCGATGGCCGTCATTGGGGTCGCTGGCGGCCTCGCGCAGCTCCGGCTCCTCGCTGCGGCAGCGCGGCTGGGCGAAGGGGCAGCGCGTGTGGAAGCGGCAGCCGGACGGCGGCGCGAGGGGGCTGGGTACGTCGCCTGCCAGCAGCAGGCGTTGCTTGCGTACCCTTGGATCGGGCCGCGGGATCGCCGACAGCAGCGCCTGCGTATAAGGATGCAGCGGCCGCTCATAGAGCGCGCGCTTGGAGGCGATTTCGACCAGCTTGCCGAGATACATCACCGCCACGCGGTCGCTGATGTGCTTCACCACGGCGAGGTCGTGGGCGATGAACAGGTAGGAGAGGCCGAAGCGGCGCTGCAGGTTCTGCAGCAGGTTGACGATCTGCGCCTGGATCGAGACGTCGAGGGCGGAGACCGGCTCGTCGCACACGATCAAATCGGGATTGACCGCCAGCGCGCGGGCGATGCCGATCCGCTGGCGCTGGCCGCCGGAGAACTGGTGCGGGTAGCGGCGCGCCTGCTCGGGCAAGAGGCCCACGACATCTAGAAGCTCGCGCACGCGGCTTTCGCGCTCGGCCTCGCTGTGCAGCCCGTGCACCGCCATCGGCTCGGCCAGGATCTCGCCCACGGTCATGCGCGGGTTGAGCGAGGCATAAGGGTCCTGGAAGATGATCTGCATGTGCCGCCGCAAGCGGCGCAATGCGTTCTTGTCGAGATCGGCGATCTCCTCGCCCTTGAAGCGCACCGAGCCCGCGGTCGGGTCCATCAGGCGCAGCACCAGGCGGCCAGTCGTCGACTTGCCGCAGCCCGATTCGCCCACCAGCGCCAGGGTCTCGCCGCGGGCGATCTCGAAGCTCACGCCCTCGACCGCGCGCACCATGCCGATCACCTTGCGGCGGATCAGCCCTCGGCTCACCGGGAAATGTTTCACCAGATCCCGCACTTCGAGGACCGGGGCCTGCAGCACGGACGCGGTGATGTCGTTCACGCGGGCGTTCCCACGCGTTCGACCGGTGCCTTCCAGCAGGCCACGAGATGCTCGGTGCCGAGCGGGCGCAGCGGCGGCGGCTCGGCGTGGCAGCGCCGGTCGGCAAAGGGGCAGCGCGGCGAGAAGCGGCAGCCCTTGGGCTGGTGGTTGGGGCTAGGCACCGTGCCCTCGATGGTTGCCAGCCGCTCGCGCTCGACATCGAGGCGGGGGATCGAGCCCAGCAGGCCGATCGTGTAGGGGTGCTGCGGGTCGGCGAACAGGGCGTCGACCGGCGCCTGCTCGACGATCTTGCCGGCGTACATCACCAGCACGTCGTCGGCGACCTCGGCGATCACCCCGAGATC
>DATHNU010000707.1:0-4258 GCA_035485695.1 Reyranella sp.
CGCCTGAGCCAGGGCCAGTACGGCAACCGCGCCGGCATCCCGCGCATCCTGGCGCTGCTGCAGAAATACGCCATCCCGGCGACCTTCTACGTGCCGGCCGTCTCGGCCATGCTCCATCCCGACGAGCAGCGCCGCGTGACAGCCGAAGGCCACGAGATCGGCATCCACGGCTGGATCCACGAGCGCAACTCGATCCTGCCCGAGGCGTCGGAGCGCGACCTGCAGATGCGCGCGGCCGATATGCTGGAGAAGGTCACGGGCCGCCGCCCGGTCGGCATCCGCACGCCGTCCTGGGATTTTTCGCCGCAGACGCTCGCCATCACGCGCGACATGGGGTTGCTCTACGACTCCTCGCTGATGGCCGACGACGACTGCTACGAGCTGCTGCTCGACGGCCAGCCGACCGGCGTCGTCGAGCTGCCGGTCGAGTGGATCCGCGACGACGCGGTCTATTTCAACATGAACCGCTTCGCCTCGCTGCGCCCCTATACGCCGCCCTCGGGCGTGCTGGAGGTCTTCCGGCGCGAGTTCGACATGGCCTATGCCGAGGGCGGGCTCTACCAGCTCACCATGCATCCGCACATCATCGGCCACCGCTCGCGCATGATGATCCTGGAGGAGCTGATCCGGCATATCCGCGCGCATGCCGGCATCTGGTGTGCGACGCACGCCGACGTCGTAGGCTACGTCAAGCAGAACGGCTGAACCAAGGGGAGGGCAGGGGAATGAAACGGACACTTCTGGCGGTGCTGGCCGCGATCGCCGCGGCAACGACCGTCGGCGCAAGCGGGGCCTCGGCGCAGGGCAAGTACGTCCACGCCAACAACAGCGGCTACGACAATCTCGATCCGCATGTCGTCTTCGACGTCGGCCGCGCCGCGTCGCGCATCAACTTCTACGACGGGCTCCTGCGCTGGGTCGACAATCCGCCCAAGATGATCCCGTGGCTGGCCGAAAGCTACACGTCCTCGCCCGACGGCAAGACCTGGACCTTCACCCTGAAGAAAGGCGTGAAGTTCCACGACGGCAGCGAGTTCACTGCCGACGACGTAGTCTACAGCATCGAGCGCATGCTGGCGACCAAGAAGGGCGCCTCGACGCTGTTCCTGCCCATCATCGACCCGGGCAGCACCAAGGCAACCGACAAGTACACGGTGGTGTTCACGCTCAAGGAACCGTCCGCCATCTTCCTGGCCACCGTGCCGGAAATCCTCGTCGTCAATTCGAAGCTGGTGAAGAAGAACGAGAAGGACGGCGACTGGGGCCAGGCGTGGCTGGCCAAGAACGTCGCCAGCACCGGCTCCTACAAGCTGAAGCGCTACGATCCGGCAGTCGGCTTCGTCGGCGAGCGCTTCAAGGAGCATTTCGCCGGCTGGGGCCCCAAGGCCTTCGACGAGATCGAGTTCCGCACCGTGCTGGAGACCAACACCCGCGTCCAGGGGCTGATCAAGGGCGACATCCAGGGCACCGACGGCTACCTGCCCTATGACCAGATCCTGCGCCTGAAGCAGGTGAAGAACGTGCAGATCCTCGAGCAGGAATCGATGCGCGTCTTCTACTTCAACATCCACAATGGCCGCGCGCCGCTCGACGACGTGCACTTCCGTCGGGCGCTGGCCTATGCCTTCGACTATGACGGCTTCATCAAGGACATCCTGAAGGATGCGGTCGCCCGCAACCGCAGCCCCAACCCCAACAACCTGTGGGGCGCGCCCAAGGACCTCGAGGGCTACACCTACGACCTGGAGAAGGCCAAGGCCGAGCTCGCCCTGGTCAAGCAGCCCTTGCGGCCGATCACCATCGGCACGCTGGCCGGGTTCAGCGAAACCGAGCAGGCGGCCACCTTGCTGCAGAACGGCGCCAAGAAAATCGGCATCGACATCAAGATCGAATCGGCGCCCTGGCCGGTCATCCAGAGCCGCATGCAGGATCGCGAAAAGAGCTACGACATGGTGCCGCTGTGGAAGAGCACCTACTACGTCGATCCCAACAACTGGGTCGGCGAGATGTACGGTTCGCGCTACATCGGCACGCGCAACACGTCGTACGTCAAGGATGCCGAGATGGACAAGTGGATCGACGAGGCGCTGGCGATCAACGACCAGGACAAGCGGCGCCCCCTGTACGAGAAGGCGGCGACCAAGGCGACCGAGCAGGCGATGGGAATCTTCGTCTACAACACGCGCTGGTACGGCCCCTACGCCGCCAACGTCGAGGGCATCCGTTTCAGCCCGATCGGCAGCGGCCAGGACATGCGCTGGGCCTACTACAAATAAGCGTCATGGTCTTCCGGACCGCGGGCGTCCCGCCCGCATTCATGAGCGGGCGGGACGCCCGCGCTCCGCATGAGCGAGCCGGACTCTTCGGCATCGCTCGGGGCGGCGGGCGCGCGGCTTGCCCTGAGCTCGTCGAAGGGTCCGGAAGAGGAAGAGTGCACAAGGTCGTTCAATGCGCCGCCTGGAGATGATCGTTTCGCGACTGGCCTGGTTCGTGCCGACCCTGGCCGGGCTGGTCGTCATCGTCTTCCTGATCTCCAACGTCATTCCCACCGATCCGGTGCGCGTGCTGCTGGGCGAGAACGCGACGCCCGCGCAGGTCGAGGCGATGCGCGTGCAGCTGGGCTACGACCAGCCGCTCTGGGTCCAGCTGGCGCGGCACTTCCGCGACATCCTGACGGGCAATCTCGGCACCAGCATCTACACCCAGCGCCCGATCTCGGAGGACCTGGCGCAGCGCCTGCCGGCCACGCTGGAGCTCACCCTGGTCGCCATCACGCTGTCGATCGCGCTCGGCATTCCGCTCGGCGTGATCTCGGCGCTGCGGCGGAATTCGTTCTGGGACCATGTCGTGCGGGTGCTGAGCGTCTCCGGTCTGGCCATTGCCGCCTTCTGGCTGGCCATGCTGCTGCAGTTCCTGTTTGCCATGAAGCTCGGTGTCGCCCCGCTCAACAGCCGGATCGACGGCTTCGGCCCGCCGCCCGTGACCGGCTTCATGATCGTCGATTCGCTGCTCGACTGGGACATGGAATCGCTCAGGAGCGCGTTCTCCCACATCGCCTTGCCGGCGCTGACCCTGGCGCTGCCGGCGGCCGCGACGATCGTGCGTTTCACGCGGGCCGGGGTGCTCGATGTCATCAACAGCAACCATGTGCTCTACCAGCGCGCCATGGGCCTGCCGCCCGGCCTGATCGTGTGGAAATACGTGCTGCGCAACGCGCTCACCTCGACCGTCACCCAGATCGGCCTGATCTTCGGCGTGCTGGTGACCAACGCCGTGATCGTCGAGACGGTGTTCGACTGGCCCGGCATCGGCACCTTCGCCGTGCAGTCGATCCTGCAGTCCGACCACAAGGCGATCATCGGCTTCACCATCTGGATCGGCGCCCTGATCGTGATCGTCAACCTGCTGGTCGACATCCTCCATTCGTTCATCGACCCCCGGGGTGCACGATGAGGGGCGCAAGATGAGGGGCGCACGCTTATGGAGCGAGCGCCGATGACGCCAGGAAAGATGCCAGCGAAGACGCCAGGCTGGCGGCGGGGAGTGGGCCGCTTTGCACGCGACCGCGCCGCGGCGCTGGGCGTGGCGCTGCTGGTCGTGCTGGTCGTGGCGGCGGTCTTCGCGCCGATCCTGGCGCCCTATCCCGGCGACGTCGCGGACTTCCACACCGCCAACCGCCTGCACGCGCCCGACGCCGCCAACTGGCTGGGCACCGACCGCATGGGCAGCGACCTTTTAAGCCGCATCGTGTTCGGCGCCCGCATCACCATCACCATCGCCGTCGTCGCCGTCGGCTCGGCCGTCGTGGTCGGCGTGCCGATCGGCCTGCTCGCCGGCTACTATGGCGGCTGGCCCAGCAATCTGCTGATGCGGGTCTCCGACATCTTCCTGGCGGTGCCGCAGATCGTGCTGGCGATCGCCATCGCCCAGACGCTCGGTCCCTCGATCGAGAACGTCATCCTGGCGCTCAGCATCACCTACTGGCCCTTCTGGGCCCGCCTGGTCTTCGCCGAGACGCGCTCGCTCAAGAACGAAGTCTTCATCGAATCGGCGATCGCGCTCGGCGCCTCGCCGTGGCGCGTGATGGTGCTGCACGTGCTGCCCAACATCGCCTCGTCCATCATCGTGCGCACCTCGATCGGCATGGGCGGCACCATCCTGACGGCGGCGGCGCTGGGCTTCCTCGGCCTGGGCGCGCCGCCGCCGACGCCCGAATGGGGCCGCATGATCGCCGAATCGCGCGAATTCCTGCCCGAGG
>DATHNU010000708.1:0-2139 GCA_035485695.1 Reyranella sp.
TGACGGCGCGCCACGCGCTCAATGCAGGATTTGCTGAAGGAACAGCCGCGTGCGCTCGTGCTGCGGGTGATCGAAGAAGCTCTGCGGCGCGTTGATCTCGACGATCTGCCCTTCATCCATGAAGATCATGCGGTCGGCGACCTGCCGCGCAAAACCCATTTCGTGGGAGACCACGAGCATGGTGATGCCGTCCGTCGCCAGCTCGACCATGGTGTCGAGCACCTCCTTCACCATCTCCGGGTCGAGCGCCGAGGTCGGCTCGTCGAACAACATGATGTTCGGATTCATGCACAGCGCACGGGCGATAGCCACGCGCTGCTGCTGGCCGCCGGACAGCCGCGCCGGATATTTGCTCGCCTGGCCGGGTATCTTCACGCGTTCGAGATATTTCATGGCCAGCGCCTCGGCCTCGCGCCGCGGCATGTGCCGCACCCAGAGCGGCGCCAGCGTGCAGTTTTCGAGCACCGTCAGGTGCGGGAACAGATTGAACTGCTGAAACACCATGCCGACGTCGCGGCGCACCGCGAGAATGCGCTTGGGGTCCTCGGTGAGTTCGATGCCGTCAACGATGATGCGCCCGCGCTGCCAGTCCTCCAGGCGATTGATGCAGCGCAGCAGCGTGGACTTGCCGCCGCCGGAGGGCCCGCAGATAACAATGCGCTCCCCGCGCGCGACCTTCAGGTTGATGTCGCGCAGCACGTGGAATTCGCCATACCACTTGTGCAGGCCGAGAACTTCGACCGCCACCTCGGCCGGCGGCGCCGGCGCGCCCGCATCGTCCCGACCCTGTGCCATAGCCAGCCTTCACCGCCGCCCGGCGCGCGCCAGGCGCGCCTCCACGCTTCGCGCGTAGCGCGACATGCCATAGCAGCAGACGAAGTAGAAGAGCGCGGCAAAGGCATAGCCGGTTATGGGCGTGGTCGGGGCCCCCCAATGCGGGTCGGCGCGCGCCGCCTCGATCGTGCGCAGGAAATCGAAGATACCGACGACGAAGACGAGCGTCGTATCCTTGAACAGGCCGATGAAGGTGTTGACGATGTTGGGCAAGGTCACGCGCAGCGCCTGCGGCAAGATCACGAGCCCGGTCATGCGCCAGTAGGTGAAGCCAAGCGCGCGCGCCGCTTCGTATTGGCCGCGCGGCACCGCGGCGAGCCCGCCGCGCACCACCTCCGCCATGTACGCCGAGGCGAACATCGCTACGCCGACCAGCGCACGCACCAGCTTGTCCGGCGCCAGACGGTCGGGGACGAACAGCGGCAGCATCACGCTCGCCATGAACAGCACGGTGATCAGCGGCACGCCGCGGACAAACTCGATGAAGATCACCGACAGCAGCCTGACCACCGGCAGGTCGGATCGGCGCCCCAGCGCCAGGAGGATGCCGAGGGGAAGCGAGAACACGATGCCGACCGTCGCCACGATCACGGTGACGAGCATGCCGCCCCACAGCGCCGTCGGCACCACCGCGAGCCCGATCGGCGGCGCGCCGTGCAGCAGCACGAAGGAGAGAACCGGCAGCACGACGAAGAAATACAACGCTCCGAGATCGCGCCGCGGCGCCGAAAGCCGCAGCAGCCAGACGATGCCGAATGCGAGCGCGATGAAAAACAGATCGACCCGCCAGCGCTGGCCGGCTGGGTAGAAGCCGTAGACGAAATAGGAGAACCACACCCGTACAAACGCCCAGCAGGCGCCCACGGCGGGGTGCTCGGGCGTGGCGAGGCACGCCTCGCGGTCGGCTCCGGACCAGACGGCATCGATGAGAAAAAACCGCACCAGGGGCGGGATGGCCCAGGCGATAAACAGGACACAGAGAAGCGTGAACGCGATGTTCGCCGGCGACGAGAACAGGTTGGCGCGAAGCCAGCCGAAGGCGCCAGTGGCAGCGAGCGGCGGCGGCAGCCTTTCCGCCGGGAGGCGGCGCACATAGGCGAACGGTTCGTCGCTCACCGCCGCCATCGCCGTCACTGCTCCACCACCGAGGTGGTACGGGCGTACAGGTTCATGAGCGCGGACGCGAACAGGCTGATGGCGAGATACACCGCCATGGTGATCGCGACGACCTCGACCGCCTGGCCGGTGATGTTGAGCACCGTGCCGGCGAAGACCTGCACGAGGTCGGGGTAGCCGATGGCGACG
>DATHNU010000709.1:0-2339 GCA_035485695.1 Reyranella sp.
GTCTTCACCGACATTTTGGGCATGCCGACCGTGTGGGTGCCGCACTCCTACGCGGCCTGCTCGCAGCACGCGCCCAACGAGCACCTTCTGGCGCCGGTGGTGCGCGACGGGCTGCGGCTGATGACCGGCATCTTCTGGGACCTGGGCGCTAATCCTCCTCTTGCCTCCCCCGTCTGACGGGGGAGGTGGCCCGTAGGGCCGGAGGGGGAAGGCCGCAATCAAAGTGCCCGCTCATTTCAGATCATGATCTTTCAGAAATCATCTGTGCGGTTCTCCCCCTCCGCCCTTCGGGCACCTCCCCCGTATGACGGGGGAGGGTTGAGATGATGCTGTCGCCCGACGAAGCCGCCGACCTGATCGAGGCCATCGCGCTCCGGCAGGACCGTGCCGCCTTCGCCAACCTGTTCCGTCACTACGCACCGCGCGTAAAAGCTTTCATCATGCGCGGCGGCACCGATGCAGAGACCGCGCAGGAAGTGGCGCAGGAAGCGCTGATCATGGTGTGGCGCAAGGCCGCGAGCTTCGATCGCAGCCGCGCCTCCGCCGCCACCTGGATCTTCACCATCGCCCGCAACAAGCGCATCGACCTGCTGCGCCGCAGCGGCCGGCCGGTCCTCTCGACCGAGGATTGGCTGGCCGTCTTCGCGCCTGAAAACGATGACGCCGACAAATCCGTCCTCGCCGGGCAGACGTATAGCCGTGTGAAGGAACTTTTAGGCAGCCTCTCGGCCGATCAGCTGGTGGTCATCCAGAAGGCCTTTTTCGAGGACAAGACCCATATCGTCATCGCCGAGGAACTGAAGCTGCCCCTCGGTACCGTAAAATCCCGTATTCGCCTGGCCCTCGGTCGCCTGCGGGACGCGTTGGAGAAAGACGAGACATGAGCCGCCATCCGGCCCCCGACGAGCTGCTGCTGGACTACGCCGCCGGTGCGTTGGCCCAAGGGCCGGCGCTCGCGGTGGCGCTCCATGTGGCGCTCGATCCGGCGGCGCGGCGCGCGGTCGAGCGTCTCGACGCCCTGGGCGGCGCCTTGATGGAAGGAGAGGACGCGACCGCGCTGGACGCGGCAGCGCTCGAGCGCACGCTGGCCAGGCTCGACACGATCGCCGTCGAACCGCGGCCGGCGCCTCCCGCGCCGCGGCCCGGCTTCGAATGGGCGCCGCCGCCGCTCGCCCGCCATATCGCAGCGGAGGCACGCTGGCGGAACGTGCTCGGCGGCTTCGAGGAGATCCGTCTGCGCCTGCCGGGCGACAGCCATCGCGTGTCGCTGCTGCGCCTGAAACCCGGCCGCGGCCTGCCGATGCATCGCCATGTCGGCGCCGAGTACACGGTGGTGCTGCAGGGCGGCTACACCGATTCGACCGGCAACTACGGCGTCGGCGATTTCGCCGTCGGCCCCGGGCCCGAGCAGCACGAGCCGATCGCCGATCCCGGCGAGCCCTGCATTGCATTGATCGTGATCGAGAGACCGATCGTGCTGACGGGCCCGTTCGGCCGCTGGCTCAATCCGCTGGTGAGACGCGATCTGATCTGACAGGCTTGTTGTCCTGAAAGGGAGAACAGATGTCGCGCATTCCGTACTACGAGGTCGAGAACGCCACCGGCAAGCACGCCGAGTTTCTGGAGAAGCTCAAGCCGCATCTCAACATCTACCGCATGCTGGCCAACTCCGAATACGGCGCCAAGGGCTTCGTGCGCATGGGCAATGCGCTGCTGCATCGCTGCGAGCTCGATCCTGCCTTGCGCGAGCTGGCGATCCTGCGCGTCGGCCGGCTGAGCCGCGCCGCCTACGAGGTCTTCCAGCACGAGCGCATCGCCCGCGAAGCGGGCGTCACCGACGACAAGATCGCTGCCCTGCGCGACGCCACCATCGAGGCTCCGGCGTTCGGCGACAATGAGAAAGCCGTGCTGCGCTTCACCGACGACGTCGTGCGCAACATCAAGGCCTCGGACAAGACCCTGAAGGCCGTCGAGGCGTTCCTCACGCCCGGCGCGCTGGTCGAGCTCACGCTCACCGTCGGCTACTACATGATGGTCTGCCGCTTCCTCGAGACGCTGGGCGTCGACGGCGAGGAAGGCCAGGCGGAGTGGCTGAAGACGGCGAAGTTGTAAACCCCGAGCGAAGCCGAGGGGCCTGTTACCTGACAGATCCCTCCATTCCGTTCGCTCCCGTCGGGATGACAGAAGGAACCATCGATGGCGTACCGCGTCCTGATCGCGCAGTTCATGCACGAGACCAACACCTTCTCGAAACTGCCGACCACGCTGGAAGACTACCGCAGGCGCTGGCTGATCGAAGGCGAAGCAATGGTGCCGCGCTTTACCGGCACGAAGAACGA
>DATHNU010000710.1:0-3327 GCA_035485695.1 Reyranella sp.
GGGCGGCATGGGCAGCTTCTACGGCATGCTGCTGGCCAGCATCATCCTCGGCATCACCGAAAGCATCGTCTCCGACATGTGGAACCCGTCCTGGGCGCCGGCCATCGCCTTCGGCTTCCTGCTGCCGACGCTCGCCTTCCGCTCCAGCGGCCTGCTGGGGCGCAAGCTGTGAGCAATGCCTGGTTCTGGGCGCTGGGCGGCATGCTGGTGGCGGCGCTGTGGCTGGCCGGCCGCCTGGTCACCAACGAATACGTGTTCTTCATGGGCTACGCGGTGGCGCAGTACGTCCTGCTCGCCACCGCCTGGAACCTGCTGGGCGGCTATGCTGGCTACATCAACTTCGGCACCGCCGCCTTCTTTGCGCTCGGCGCCTATGTCTCGGTGGCCATCAACAAGCTGGTCGAGGTTCCCCTGCCGGTGCTGATCCTGGCGGGCGCCGTGGCCGCCGGCGCGGTCGGTTTGGCCATGGGATACCTGACCCTCAAGCTGCGTGGCGTGTTCTTCTCCATCGCCACCCTGGCGCTCGCCATCGTCGCCCAGGCGGCAGTGACCAACTGGGAGTTCGTGGGCGGCGCGTCGGGGGCTTACGTGCTGCGGCCGAGCGAGGGGCCGTGGGGCGGCAGCTATGTCGAGTATCTCTTCTACGTCATGCTGATCATGGCAGTCGGCGCGGTGGCGCTGGCGCGGACCATCGAGCGTTCGACGGTCGGGCTCGGCCTTTCCGCCATCCGCGACGACGAGCTGGTGGCCGAGGCCTATGGCGTGCCGACCCTGCGGCTGAAGCTGCTGGTCACCGTGCTGTCGGGCGCGCTGATGGGCATGGCCGGCGCGCCCCTGCCGTTCTATGTCGCCTATCTCGATCCACCATCGGCCTTCAATCTCTCCTATGCCGTGAACACCATCGCCATGCCGCTGATCGGCGGCACCGGCACCTGGATCGGGCCGGTGATCGGCGCCGTGCTGCTGACGACGGTGCAACAGACGGCCATGGTCACCATCTCGTCGGCCTTCAACCTGATGCTGGTCGGCCTCCTGATGGTGGCGTTCATCACGCTTGCCCCCAACGGCATCGTCGGTCTCGTCCGTAACCTTCGGAGACGAGCATGACCGCGCCTCTGCTGGCCGTAGCCGGGCTCACCAAGCAGTTCGGTGGCTTCACCGCGCTGGCCGATATCTCGATGCATGTGATGCCGGGCGAGCGCCTCGGCCTGATCGGCCCCAACGGCTCGGGCAAGACCACGCTGGTCAACTGCATCAGCGGCACGGTGCCACTCAGCGCCGGCAGCGTGACCCTGGACGACCGACGGATCGACGGACTGCCGCCGCACCAGCGCGCGCGCTTGGGCCTCGTCCGCAGCTTCCAGCTGCCCCGACCCTTTGGCAGCCTGACGGTCGCCGACAATCTCAGGGTGGCAACGGTCTATGCCGGCCGCAGCGGTGCCGCCGGCATTCCGGAACTGCTCGAGATGGTGGGGCTCAAGGGCAAGGCCGATCGCCTGCCGCGCGAGCTCACCCAGATCGAGATGCGCAAGCTGGAGCTTGCCCGCGCCATGGCGGCGACCCCGCGGCTGCTGATCGTCGACGAGGCCATGGCCGGGCTTTCCCATACGGAAGTTGACGAGATCGTGGCGCTGCTGCTGCAGCTGAGCGCCCAGGGTGTCACCATCATCATGATCGAGCACATCATGCGTGCCGTCATGACCTTCTCGCAGCGCCTGATCTGCGTGGTCGCCGGCCGCAAGGTGGCGGACGGCAACCCGGACGAGGTGACCGGGAACCCCGAAGTCTTGAAGGCGTATCTCGGTGAGTAGCCTGTCGATCAGCAACCTGTCCGCGGGTTACGGCCAGGTCCGCGTCATCGAGGATCTTTCGATGAACGTGCAGAGCGGCGAGACGGTGGCGCTTCTGGGCACCAACGGCAATGGCAAGTCGACCCTGATGCGCTGCGTCATGGGCCTGCTCGCGCCGACCGCCGGCAGCATCAAGCTCGAGATCGATGGCATCACGCACGAACTGGCCGGCGCCCGGACCGAAGATATCGTGGGCCTCGGCGTCGTGATGGTGCCGGAGGGCCGCCGGCTGTTCCCGCGCCTGTCGGTCGAGGAGAATCTCACCATCGGCGCCTCGCGTCGCCTGGCGCGCAAGGTGCTGCCGCGCAATATCGACTTCTGCTTCGAAGCTTTCCCGCGGCTCAAGGAACGCCGCGCGCAGCTCGCCGGCAGCATGAGCGGCGGCGAGCAGCAGATGCTGGCGCTGGGCCGCGCGCTGATGAGCGAGCCCCGGATCCTGCTGGTCGACGAACCCTCGGTCGGGCTGGCGCCGGTGATGGTCAAGCGCACCATCGCCAAGATCAAGGAGCTGAAGGAAGAGAAGCGGTTGACTGTACTGATGGCCGAGCAGAATTTTCACCAGGCGCTCACCATCGCCGATCGTGGCTATGTGATCGTCCATGGCCAGATCGTTTTCGCCGGCAACTCGGCCGACGAGCTGAACGACAATGAACTCATCAAGAAGTTTTATATGGGACTGTAGAAGGGGAACGTTCATGACCAGAAATCTGATCGGTCGCCGCGCCGCCGTTGCCGGCGCCCTCGGCGGCATCGCCGCCTCCCACAGCCGGATCGCCTGGGCAGCCGATCCGATCAAGATCGGCTTCTCCATCCCGCAGTCGGGCGGCCTGGCCGCCATCGGCAAGCAGGCGCTGCTCACCATGCAGATCTGGGCCGATGACGTGAACGCCAAGGGCGGCATCATCGGCCGTCCTGTGCAGCTCGTGACCTACGACGACCAGTCGAGCCCCGCCAACGTACCGCCGATCTACACCAAGCTGCTCGACGTCGACAAAGTCGATCTCATCGTCACCAACGGCACCAACCTCACGGTGCCGGCGATGCCGATCGCCATGCAGCGCGGCAAGGTGGTGTTCTGCATGCTGAGCCTCGCCATCAACGACAAGTTCAAGTACCCGCGCTTCTTCCAGACCATGCCGTACGGCCCGCACGGCAAAGCCTCGATCAGCGAGGGCTTCTTCGACGTGGCGATGGGCATGAAGCCTGCGCCCACGACGGTGGCGCTGGTCGGCGCCGACGCCGAGTTCTCCAAGAGCGCGGTGGAGGGGGCGCGCGACGAGGCCAAGAAGCGCGGCCTGAAGGTGGTGTACGACCGCACCTATCCGCCGTCGACGGTCGACTTCGGGCCGGTGATCCGCGGCATCGCCACCGCCAACCCCGACCTCGTCTATGTCGGCAGCTATCCGGTCGACACGTCGGGGCTGATCCGTGCCGCGCGGGAATTGAATTTCAACCCCAAGCTGTTCGGCGGCGGCAT
>DATHNU010000711.1:0-6852 GCA_035485695.1 Reyranella sp.
GTGAAGGCCCAGCACCAGGTGATGGCCTTCGATCTGTCATCCTCGGCAGTCGATGCCGCGGTCGACAAGGGTGCGAAGAAGGTGGCGTCGGCCGCCGAAGCGGTGAAGGGCGCGGAGATCGTGGTCACCATGCTGCCGGCCGGCAAGCACGTGCGTGAGGTCTACGAGAAGGACGTGCTGCCCAACGTCGCCAAGGGAACGCTGCTGATCGACTGCTCGACGATCGATGTCGAGAGCGCCCGCCATGTCGGGCAACTGGCGCAACAGGCGGGGCTCGACATGGTCGATGCGCCGGTCTCGGGCGGCGTCGGCGGCGCCACGGCCGGCACGCTTACCTTCATGGTCGGCGGGAGCGATGCCGCCTTCGCCAAGGCACGGCCGGTCCTGGACAAGATGGGCAAGAACATCGTGCATACCGGCGCTGTCGGCGCGGGACAGGCCGCCAAGATCTGCAACAACATGATCCTGGGCATCACCATGATCGCCGTGTCGGAAGGCTTCCTGCTCGGCAAGCGCCTGGGGCTCGATGTGCAGAAGCTGTTCGATGTCGTGTCGACGGCGTCCGGAAGTTGCTGGGCCGTGAACAACTATCTGCCGGTGCCGGGCCCGGTGCCGACCTCGCCCGCCAACCGCGACTACCAGGCGGGCTTCACGGCGGACAACATGCTGAAGGACCTGAAGCTTGCCCAGCAGGCGGCGCAGACGTCGGGCGCCAGCACGCCGATGGGCGCCGAGGCGGCCCAGCTCTTCAACCTGTTCGTCAACAGCGGCAACGGCGCCAAGGATTTCTCCGGCATCATCCGCATGCTGGACGGAAAGTGAGGGGCCGATGATCACGCTCTACGACCTCGTCTTCCAGGACGATCGCCGCCCCAGCCCGTTCTGCTGGCGGGCCAAGTTCGCGCTGAAGCACAAGGGCCTCGACTGGCGGGACGAGCCCATGGGCTTCACCGAGAAGCAGAAGATCGCCTTCGCCCAGTCGCAGACCGTTCCGGTCATCCATGACGGCCCCAAGGTGGTGAAGGACAGTTGGGCGATCGCCGGGCATCTCGACCAGGCCTATCCCGACAGGCCGCTGTTCAAGGACGCCACGGCGCTCGCCTATGCGCGCTTCGCGAGCGCCTGGGTCGACACGGCGGTGCATGTGGCGCTGTTCCCTGTCATCGTCGGCGACCTCTACGATCGCATTCGGCCGGTCGATCAGCCGTATTTTCGGGAATCGCGCGGCAAGCGCCTGGGCACGACCGACTTCGCTGCCTTCCAGGCCAAGGCGCATGAAAAGGGGGTTGCCGCCTTTCGCGCGGTGCTGGAGCCGGCGCGCCGTGTCCTGCGCGACCAGAAGTTCCTGGCGGGCGAGGAGTCGGCCTATCCCGACTATGCCCTGGCCGGCGCCTTCCTGTGGGCGCGCACCGTGAGTCACGTTGAGCTGCTGGAGCAGGACGATCCGATCCATGCCTGGCGCGAGCACATGCTCGACCTGTTCGACGGCATGGGACGCAAGGCGAAGGCTGCGTGAAATACGACGCCGTCGTCTTTGATCTGCTGACGGCGCTGCTCGATTCCTGGACCTTGTGGAACGACGTCGCGGGCATGCCTGAGACCGGCATGAAATGGCGCCGGCGCTATCTCGAGATCACCTACGGCTGCGGCGCCTACAGACCCTATGAAGTTCTGGTGCGTGAAGCGGCGCGCGACGTCGGCCTGCCGGAGAGCCTGGGCGCGGACCTGGAGCGGCGCTGGGACGAGCTCGCACCGTGGTCCGAAGCGCGTCGCGTGCTGGCCAGGCTACCGGTGCCGCTGGCCGTGGCGACCAACTGCTCGATCCGTCTGGGCCGTCTGGCCGCCAATCGCGTAGGTGTGCCGTTCAAGACAGTGGTCACGGCCGAAAGCGTCGGGTTCTACAAGCCGCGGCCCGAGCCCTATCGGGCCGTGCTGGCGGTGCTCGGTACGGCGCCCGAACGGACCTTGTTCGTCGCCGGCTCCGCCTCCGATGTGCCGGGCGCCAAGGGTGTGGGCATGCCGGTCTATTGGCACAATCGCGTCGGGCTTCCGCCACGCGACGACACCACGCCCGACTATCTCGAACCGACACTCGACCGACTGGGCGATTTGTTTCCTCCCGCCTAGGGGGCGGGCTATGGTGCCGCCGCAACGGGGAGAAAGCGCGTGGCGGAAGCCGGTCAGTTCAAGCCCGAGGAGCACCGCTTCGGACCGACGCACTGGTTCGAGGACATCCAGGTCGGGCAGAAGTTCTACATCAACTCGCGCACCCAGACCGAAGCGATGTTCGCCGCCTTCCAGCTGGCCAGCGGCGACAACCATCCGATCCACTATGATCGCGAATATTGCAAGGCGCGGGGCCATCGTGACCTTCTGGCGCATGGCCTGCAGGTCGCAATCCAGGGTGCGGCGGGCGCCGGCATCTTTCCCCATGTCATCGGCGATTCCCTGATCGGCTTCCTCGAACAGTCCTCGCGCTTCCTGAAGCCGGTCTATTGCGGCGACACGCTCTATCCCATGCTGGAGGTGAGCGAGCTCAAGCCTGGCCGCACCACCGGTGTCATGGTCATGAAACTCACCATCCATAACCAGAAGGGTGAACTGGTGTGCGATGGCGAACACAAGTACCTTGTAAAAAAGCGGCCGCAATAGTGAGAGAGGACAAGACCATGCTCGGTGTCATCGCCAAGCTCACCATCAAGCCGGGCACCAACGCCGATTTCGAGGCGACGATGAAGGCATTGCAGGCCAAGGTGCGGGCCGACGAGCCGGGCAACAAGCTCTATGCCCTGCACAAGACCGCCGATTCCAATGTCTATGTCATGCTGGAACGCTATAACGATCAGGCCGCGCTGGAGGCCCATCGGGCCGCGGCACACTTCAAGGAGATCGGCCGCAAGCTCGGCGACTATCTCGCCGGGCGGCCCGACCTCCAGGTCATGGAAGAGGTCTGACGCCGCGGCGTCGAGCCCATCATGGACGGCCTCGTTCACCGCCATACCAAACCAGGGACCGCTCCCGGCACGCTCGCCGGGCGCGCGCCCGTGCCCGACGAGGCGCTCGACTTCACCCTGGTCGAGTACACGTCGGAGGACGTGCAGGTTCTGCACGGCGTGGAGGTCGACGAATGCCGCTTCCATCTCGGCACGCCCGGCCATACCTGGATCGACGTCGCCGGTCGTCCCAGCTCTGACATGCTGCGCGACCTCGGCATGGCCTTCAATCTGCATCCGCTGGCGCTCGAGGACGTGTTCCACGCCCATCAGAGGAGCAAGCTCGACCTCTACGAGGGGCAGGGCTTCATCGTGCTGAACGATCCGATCTACGAGGACGGCGAGCTTCATCCGCGCCAGGTCAGCATCTTTTTCGGCGAGAACTACGTGATCTCCTTCCACGATCACAAGCTGGACATCTTCAAGCCGGTGCGCGACCGGCTGCAGACCTCGGGCTCCCGGCTGCGCACGTTCGGCATCGACTATCTCGTCTATGCGCTGATCGATCTCGTGGTCGACCGCAAGTTCCCGCTGATCGAGTCGTTGTCGAGCCATCTCGAGGAGCTCGAGGACGAGGCGCTGGGCCATCCCACGGAGGACACGCTGAACCACATCCATCAGGCGCGGCGGGCGCTGGTGGCGTTCCACAGGATCGAATGGGCCGAGCGTGAGACTGTGCTGGCGATCATGCGGCCGGAAGTGCCGTTCATCATGCCCGAGACGCGCACCTATTTGCGCGACTGCTTCGATCATGCCGTGGCCGTGCTCGACCTGGTCGAGAGTTACCGCGAAATGACCAACGGCCTGATGGAAGTCTACCTCATGCATGCCTCCAACCGCATGTCCGAGGTCATGAAGACGATGGCGATCATCACCGTCTTCTTCATGCCGCTGAGCTTTTTGGCCGGCATCTATGGCATGAACTTCGAGCGCGACGTCGGCAACATGCCGGAGCTCGGCTGGAAGTACGGCTACGCCTTCTTCTGGTTCCTGGTCGTGGTGGTGGTGGCCGGGCTGTGGATCTGGCTGAAGCGCAAGCGCTGGATCTGAGGACGCCGTGAGCAACTACCGTATCTTCGGCTCGGAGCTATCGCCCTACTCGGTGAAGGTGCGGTCGTATTTTCGCTACAAGGGCCTGCCGCACGAGTGGATCCCGCGCTCGCCCGCCGTCCAGGCCGAGTTCCAGAAATACGCCAAGCTGCCGCTGGTGCCGCTGGTGGTGACGCCTGAAGGCGAGGGCGTGCAGGATTCCACGCCGATCCTCGAGCGCCTCGAGGCCAGCCGGCCGGAGCCCTCGATCGTGCCCGACGATGCCACGCTCGCCTTCATCTCGGCCCTGCTGGAGGAGTATGGCGACGAGTGGGGCAACAAGTGGATGTTCCACTATCGCTGGCGCTATCAGGCCGATGCTTGGTCGACCGCCGAGCGCATCGCCCAGCAGATGATGGGCGCACAAGGCACACTTGCGGTGGCGCAGGCGCGCGCCGCCGTCGCCGAACGCATGATGGGCCGGCTGGGCTTCGTCGGCTCCAACGACAGGACCCAGCCTGCGATCGAGGCCTCGTTCAAGCGTACGCTCGCGTTCCTCGAGGCTCACCTGCAGACGCGGCCGTACATGCTGGGCGGCCGGCCGGCGATGGCGGATTTCGGCCTGTGGGGCCAGTTCTACGAGGCCGCCACCGATCCGACGCCCGGCGCGATCATGCGGGCGTCGTCGCCCAAGGTGATGGCGTGGGTGCAGCGCATGGTCTCGCCCAAATCGGAAGGCCCGTTCGAAGCGTGGGCGGCGCTGGCGTCGACCCTGATGCCGCTTCTGAAGGACGAGGTCGGCGCGCTGTTCCTGCCGTGGACGGTCGCCAATGCGGCGGTCATCGAACGGGGCGACAAGAGTTTCGAGATGACCTTGGGCGGCGCGTCCTGGTCGCAGGAGCCGCAGAAGTACCACGCGCGGGCGCTGGCCGAGATCCGCCGCAAGTACGCGGCGGCCAAAGGCGCGCCCGGACTCGAGACGATCCTCAAGGAAAGCGGCTGTCTTCCATACTTGACCTCACCCTGAGGAACGGTCCACCGGGCTGCGGCGGCCGCAGCGCACGCAACGAGGAATACCCGGCGAAGACCTTCAGCCTCATCGTAGCGACGACGCGATCAATGTCGCTCCCGACAACCCCAGAAGCACCAGCACGATCCCGCGGAACTGCACGTCGTTGATGCGGCCATAGACGCTGAGGCCAAGGCGCGCGCCGATCAAGGTTGTCGGCAGGGTTACCACTGCCCAGAGCAGGAACGTGCGGTCGAGAAAGCCTGCGACGGCGGAGGATAGGAGTGCCGCGGCGAGCACGGCCATGTTGAAGGGTTGGTTGACGCCGCGTTGCTCGTGCTTGTTCCAGCCGCGCAATTGCACCCAGATCGTTGGCACGGGGCCGCTGATGCTCGCCATGCCGCCCATGACGCCGCCGGCGAAACCGGCCGCCGCGTCGGCGATGCGGCCGCCCCCGGTCACGATCGGCGGGCGGCGCACCAGCCCCATCCAGCTGCTGTAGAAGATCAGCAGCAGCCCGACTCCGAGCTTCAGCGGCTGCACGCGCACATACCCGAGCAGCATCGTGCCGAGCGGCACGCCCAGGAGGCCGGCCGCGAGAAAGGGCCAGAGGCGCGGCCAGCGTACGCCGCGCCAGATCGAGGGCAGGGACTGCACGTGCCCAACGACGGAACACAGCGCCACCAGCGGCGCGGCGGTGATGGGCGACATGGCCTGCAGCCAGAAGCCCAGCGCCATCAGCGCGTAGCCCGTGCCGCTCAGGCCATTGACGAAGCCGGCCACCAGCGCGCCGGCGACGACGATCGCGATGTCGCCGGCCGGCGGCAGGGCCACGCTTTTATGCCCCGGTGAAGGCCTGGATGCCGGTCATGGCGCGGCCGAGGATCAGGGCGTGCACGTCGTGCGTACCCTCGTAGGTGTTGACCGCCTCGAGGTTCATGACGTGACGGATCACGTGATACTCGTCCGACACGCCGTTGCCGCCGTGCATGTCGCGGGCGACGCGGGCGATGTCGAGCGCCTTGCCGCAGTTGTTGCGCTTGATCAGCGAGATCATCTCGGGCTGGGCGTGACCTTCGTCCTTCAGGCGGCCGACGCGCAGGCAGGCCTGCAGGCCGAGCGCGATCTCGGTCTGCATGTCGGCCAGTTTCTTCTGGATCAGCTGGTTGGCGGCCAGCGGCCGGCCGAACTGCTTGCGATCGAGCGTGTAGTTGCGGGCCTGCTTCCAGCAGAACTCGGCCGCCCCCATGGCGCCCCAGGCGATGCCGTAGCGTGCGTTGTTGAGGCAGCCGAACGGCCCACCCAGGCCCGAAACGTGGGGCAGCATGTTTTCCGTGGGCACCATGACCTCGTCCATCATGATGGCGCCGGTCACCGAGGCGCGCAGGCTGAACTTGCCCTCGATCTTGGGCGTCGTCAGGCCCTTCATGCCGCGCTCCAGCACGAAGCCGCGGATCGCGCCGCCGTCGAGCTTGGCCCAGATCACCAGCACGTCGGCGATCGGCGAGTTGGTGATCCACATCTTGGAACCCGAGACCTTGTAGCCGCCGGGCACGGTGACGGCGCGGGTCTTCATGCCGCCCGGGTCGGAGCCATGGTCGGGCTCGGTGAGGCCGAAGCAGCCGACCCATTCGCCGGTCGCGAGCTTGGGCAGGTATTTCAGGCGCTGCTCTTCGTTGCCATAGGCATAGATCGGATGCATGACCAGCGAGGACTGCACGCTCATCGCCGAGCGGTAGCCTGAATCGACGCGCTCGACCTCGCGGGCGACCAGGCCGTAGGTCGTATAGTTGGCAGCGGCGCAGCCGTACTTCTCGGGCA
>DATHNU010000712.1:0-5899 GCA_035485695.1 Reyranella sp.
AGCATGATGGCGACCCAGAACGCAGCAAGCGCGATGCCCATCACCGAGAAGATGCGCAGCACGTAATCCGGCCAGGTGTTGTGGTTCAGTGCCGAGACGACACCGAGCGGCACGCCCAGGAACACCGAGATCGCCAGAGCGCAGAAGGTGAGTTCCAGAGTCGCCGGCAGGCGCTGGGCGATGTCAAGCGTCACTGGCCGATGCGAAAACGCGCTCTCGCCCAGGTCGAGGTGCGCCACCTTGCCGACATAGACGGCGAACTGCTCCCAGATCGGCCGGTCGAGGCCGTATTGCTGGCGCAGGCGAGCGATCTGCTCGGGCGTCGCCGCGTCGCCCGCCATGGCGACGGCGGGGTCCGACGGCACGGCGTGGATCAACAGGAAGGTTACGACCAGCAAGCCCAACAGCGAGGGCACCACCAGGGCGCAGCGCCGGAGGACGAAGCGCAGCATGTCAGCCGTCGAGCGTGATCCAGCGCATCTCCGCGCCCTGGCCGACGGTGCAGAACCGGCGGCCCTTGACCCGCTTGTTGAGGCCCTGGAGCTGCATGGAGTTGTAGATCCAGATGTCGGGCGAATCGGCCATGATCTTGCGGATCGCCTCCTGGTAGAGCGGCGCGCGCTCGTCCTGGCTCACCAGCGCTCGGGCCTTGCGCAGCAGCGCGTCGACCTCGGCGTTCTTGTAGTAGGACGACGCCTTCCACGTGCCGTGAAACTGGCTGTCGTACATCTGGCCGACCCAGTTCTCGGGGTCGACGAAGTAGGTGCTGACCCAATGGACCCACATGTCGGGCGTGGTGTCCGGCTTGGCGGCCGCGGTGGTCAAGGTCGACCAGATGCTGCCCACGACCTTGAGGTTGATGCCGATCTGCGCCAGGTCGCTCTGGAACAATTGCGCGCCCTGCACGCTCTGCTCGTTCTCCGACTGGACATGCAGTTCGATCGGCCGCTTCATCGGCGCGCCCTCGGCGACGGCCTTGGCCATGTACTCCTTGGCCTTCTTGAGGTCGTAGTCGTAGCCCTTGGCGTCCTTGGGAATGCCCCACAGATCCTCCGGCATGGGATAGGGATCGCGCGTGGCGTAGCCGCCCAGGATGTCGGTGATGAAACCCATGTAGTTGAAGGCATGGGCGAAGCACAGGCGGGCATTCAGATTGTCGAATGGCGGCTTGGTGTTGTTCATGCGGATGACGAAGGTCCGCATGACTACGTCCTTCTGGACGTAGGCGATCTTCGACTCGTTGATCTGCACCACCTGATCGGCCGGCAGATTGGTGTCCGTGCAGTCGAGCGAGCCGTTCAGCAGCGCCAGCAGGCGGGTCGAGCTTTCCTTGGTCGGCCGGTAGGCGATCTTGCGCACCGGCTTGGGATTGTCCTTCCAGCCCAGGAAGTGGCCCTCGTTGATGTCCATGTCGAGATATTCGAGCGGCCGGTAGCCCGCGGAAACGATTTGATAGGCACCCGAGCCGGCGCCGTTGGAGGCGAGCCACGTCTTGCCCCAGTCGCCGTCCTTCTCGTTGGCCTTGATTACCCTCGGATTGACGATGCAGATGCTGGGGATCGCCGCGAAGAACGGCGCGTAGCTCGTTTCGAGCTTGAAGCGCACCACCAGCGGGTCGGGCGCGGTCACGTTCTCGGGCTTCAGGATCTTCAGGAAGGCGCCGGCGGGCGCCAGCGCCAGCGCCAGCACGCGGCGGAAGCTGTAGACCACGTCCTCTGAGGTGAGCGGGCTGCCGTCGTGGAATTTCAGGCCCGGCCGCAGCTTGAATTCCCAGTTGAGGCCGTCCTCGGACACGGTGTGGCTCTCGGCCAGCCACGGCACGATCTTCGGCGGATCGCCCTGGTAGCGATAGAGATTGTCGTAGGCATTCAGCATCATCGACTGCATCGGCACGTCGTAGACCTGGTGCGGATCGAGATTGAGCGGCAGGCCGAAGCCGCTCACGAACGTCGAGGCGTCGGCCGCGCTGGCGGAGGGAATGCGCAGCGCCGGCAAGGCGCCCACGGCAACGGCGCCCGCCGCCAGGCCTCCGACCTGACGGCGGCGGAGCACCGGCCCGCGCCCGCTCATTGCGCCGCCTCGATCGCATGCGCGGCGTGGAAGCGACTGACAGGCATGGGCAGGCCAAGATTCTCGCGCAAGGTCATGGCTTCGTACTCCGTTCTGAAGAGACCGCGGCGCTGCAGCTCCGGGATCACCAGGTCGACGAAATCGTCGAGCGATCCCGGCAGCCAGGCCGGCATGACGTTGAAGCCGTCGGCCGCGCCGTTCAGGAACCAGTGCTCCATCACGTCGGCGACATGCTCGGGCGTGCCGATGACCAGCGTGTGCCCGCGCGGGCCGGCATTGAGCAGGCAGAGCTCCCACAGGGTTAGCTTGTCGCGGCGGGCGGCCTCCAGCAGCAGGTGCTGACGGCTGAGCGGGCCGTTGGTGTCGGCCATTTCCGGCACCGGCCCATCGAGGGGGAACTTGTCGAGGCCCTTCACGCCGATCGTGTACTCGAGGATCGACAGCCCGACGCTGGGCTGGATCAGCGACTGGAGGTAGTCGAACTTCTCCTTGGCCTCCGATTCCGTCGGCGCGACCACGGGATAGAAGCCCGGCATCACCTTCACCTGGTCGGGCGTGCGGCCGAACTTCGGCAGACGCGCCATGACGTCGGCATAGAATTCCTTGGCCTGCTCGAAAGTGGTCTGTGCCGTGAAGGCCAGTTCGGCGAGCCGCGCGGCGACATCCCGGCCGGTGCCCGACGCGCCGGCCTGCACCAGCACCGGCCGCCCTTGCGGCGAGCGGGCGACATTGAGCGGCCCGCGCACCTGGAAGTGCTTGCCCTTGTGATCCAGCGGATGAACCTTCGAGGGATCGAAGAAGACGCCCGAGTCCTTGTCGCGGATGAAGGCGTCCTCGTCCCAGCTGTCCCACAGGCCGTTCACGACATCGGCGAACTCGATCGCCCGCTCGTAGCGGTCGGAATGCGACAGATGCTCCTCGCGGCTGTAGTTCAGCGCGTCGGATTCGTTGTTGGAGGTGACGAGATTCCAGCCGGCGCGGCCGCCGCTGATCTGGTCGAGCGAGGCGAACTGGCGGGCGAGCGTATAAGGCTCGTTGAAGGTGGTGGTCGAGGTCGCGACCAGGCCGAGATGCTTGGTGACCGCGGCCAGCGCCGACAGGATGGTCATGGGCTCGAACTTCACGACCTTGCCCATGCGGCCGCGCGCGTCGGCGTTGCCCGAGAGGTTGACGGCGGCGCTGTCGGCCAGGAACAGCAGGTCGAACTTGCCGCGCTCGGCGGTCTGCGCCACCTCGACCGCCTGGGCGAAGCTGACACCTGCTTCGGCGTGGGCCTTGGGATGGCGCCAGGCGGCGACATGTTGACCGGTCTCGTGCACGAAGGCCCCGAGATGCATCATTCGACGTTGCTTCGATTGCGCCACGCCTCTTCCTCCACTGAAACGCGGACTGTGTGAAAAAGGACGCAAGTCCCATGCCACGGACCAGGACGATGGGAGATCGACCGATTCACCGCCGCAAGCCAAAGAATCCCAGGGAATCGAGGGTATCTTTTGGCCAGATGGTTGATTCATGATCATCCCAGGGGAGGACCGCAATGCTCACTTTGTATTTCAGCCCCGGCGCCAGCTCGATGGCGCCGCACATCGCCCTGCATGAGGTCGGCGCGCCGTTCGAGGGCAAGCCCCTCTCGCTCGGAAAGAAGGAAACGCACACGCCCGAATTCCTGGCCATCAACCCCGAGGGCAAGGTGCCGACGATGCTGATTGACGGCCGGGTGCTGACCGAAGTGGCGGGTATCCTGTTCTATCTCGCCAAGCGCTTCCCCGCCGCGGGCCTTCTGCCGGAGGGCGACGTCGAGGCCGAAGCCCAGGTCGTCTCCTGGATGTCGTTCATCGCCTCCTCGATCCATCCGGCACGCCGCCAGGGGCTGGAGCATGCGCGCGCGATCTACGCGCTGGCCGACAAGCGACTGGGCAGCAACGAGTGGGCCGTGGGCGGCCGCTACTCGATCGCCGACATCCATCTGTTCCGGCTCTACTGGCGCTTCCGCAATTCACTCAATCCGGCACCTGGCGAGTTTCCCAACATCGCCGCACACTACGAGCGCATGATGGCGCGGCCCGCGGTGAAGAAGACGATCGAGATCGAATCGAAGATCGGCTACGAGCTGCCGGCGTAAGCGCTGGCAGCTGGCGCACAGTCTGCCGTTGAATAGTGTCATCCCGAGCGAAGCGAGGGACCCTTAAGGCCGCAGTATAAGGTCCCTCGCTGCGCTCGGGATGACAGTATTGTTGTGGGAACGGCCCGCGCGCTAACGAGCGCCGTTCAACACGCGCCACACCTTCTCCGGCGTCACCGGCATGTCGATGTGGGTGACCCCAACCTCTGAGAGTGCATCGACCACGGCGTTCATCACCGACGGCAACGCGCCGGCGCAGCCTGCCTCGCCGCAGCCCTTGACGCCCAGAAGGTTGGTCTTGCAGGGCACGGAATGGTTCTGCACCGACATGTCCGGCGCGTCCGAGGCGCGCGGCAGGGCATAGTCCATGAAAGAACCGGCAACCGGCTGGCCCTGCGGGTCGTAGACGGTGCGCTCCATCAGCGCCTGGCCGATGCCCTGCAGCACGCCGCCATGCGCCTGGCCCGCGGTCAGCATCGGGTTGATGACCGTGCCGAAGTCGTTGACCATGAAGTAGCGCACCACCTCGATCTGTCCGGTATCGCGGTCGATCTCGACCTCGGCGATGTGACAGCCGTTGGGAAACGAGAACGGCGGATTGTCCGAGATGTGGCTGATGTCGAGCGAGCTCGGCACGTCGGCCGGCAGGCTGATGCCGGAGCGCAGCCTGTCGACAAGCTCGAGGATGCTGACGCCGCGATCGGTGCCGGCAATCGTGAAGCGTCCACACGAGAACTCGATATCCACGGCCGAGGCTTCCAGCACGTGGGCGGCGAGCTGCTTGCCCTTCTCGATCAGTATGTCGCCGGCCTCGAGGAAGGCCTGGCTGGCGACCAGCGCCGACTTCGAGCCGCCGGTGCCGCCACCCACCTTGAGCTGGTCCGAATCACCCTGCAGCAGGCGGAAGCGCTCGAACGGGATGCCGAGCTTGTCGGTCAACACCTGGGCGAAAGGCGTGGCGTGGCCCTGGCCGTAATCGAGCGTGCCGCTCAGCATGGTGACCGTGCCGTCGTCCTCGAAGCGGATACCGCCATACTCCTTGGCCGGCGGTCCCGTGACCTCGAGGTAGGAGCCGATGCCGCGGCCGCGCAGCTTGTTGCGGGCCTTGCTCAGGGCCTTGCGCTTGTCGAAGCCCTGCCAGTCGGCGGCCAGAAGCGCCTTGTCGAGCACGGTGGTGAACTCGCCCGAATCATAGTTCATGCCCGATGGTGCCTTGTAGGGCATCTGCCCGGGCGCGATGTGGTTGCGCCGGCGCAGCTCGACCCGGTCGATGCCCATCTCGCGCGCCGCCGTGTCGATCAGGCGCTCCATGTAGTAGTTGCCCTCGGGCCGGCCGGCGCCGCGATAGGCGCCGATCGGCGTGGTGTTGGTGAACACCACCTTGGAGTTCACCTCCATCGCGGGCGTCCGGTAGACGTCGATGACGTTCTTCACCGCGTTGGTGGTGGCGGGCATCGGCGGATAGATGTAGGCGCCCGCGTTGCCGGTGCCGCTGAGGCGCACGGCCAGAAACTTGCCGTCCTTGTCGAGCGCCAGCTCGGCCACACGTTGGTGATCGCGGCCGTGATGATCGCTCAAGAAGCTTTCGGAGCGTTCGTCGGTCCATTTCACCGGCCGGTCGAGCATCTTGCTGGCCAGCAGCAGCGGACCGTACTCGGGATAGACCTGCGACTTCATGCCGAACGAGCCGCCGACATTGCCGGTCAG
>DATHNU010000713.1:0-2012 GCA_035485695.1 Reyranella sp.
GTCGTCCGTCGGGAAAATTTCATGGCGAACCTCGTGTTCATGAAGGGGGCTTCTATAGCGTGACGACCGTCAGTAGTCGCGGGGGTCGAAGTTGAAGGTGATGGTGCGCCACGCGTTGAATTTTTCGGCGGACAACGGCCAAGGCTGGCAGCGCGGATTCATGACGGCGCGATGCGCTGCATCGGCGGCAGCGCGAAAGGTCGGATCGTTGCCGTAGCGCCCCGTATCCTTGATCTCCGCCTTCACCGGAGTGCCGTCCTGGTTCATCTGGACCACGAGCGTGACGATGAGGGCCTGGTCCCTCGCGCCGCCCAAAGTATTCCAGCATGGCCGGATCTTGTTGCGCACGCCCTCGATCTCGCTTGCCGTCACCACAGCGGCGAGGTTGGGCGCGGCAGGCGCCTGGCGTGTCACCTGCTGCACCGGCTTGGGCTGCTGCTCGGGAGTCTGGTGCTTCTGCGGCGAGTCCTTGTTCTTCAGAATATCGTCGATCATCGAATCAACAGACTTCTGCGGCGCGGGTTTCGGCGGCGCGGGCTTGGGCGGCTCGGGCTTCTTGACCTCCGGCGCAGGCTTGGGCGGCTCGGGCGGCTTCTCGATCTTGGGCGGTTCGGGCTCCTTCGGCTTGAGCGCGATAAGGTCGTCGGCCGGCTTGGCGACCTCCGGCTTGGGCTTTTCCACAGGCGGCGGCGGCGTGGGCTTGGCCTCGGCGACGTCGGGCTTGGGCTTCTCCGGCGCGGGCGGCGGATCGGCGGTCTTGGGCGGCGGCGCCTTCGTCGCCTCCTTGGCGATCGGCACGTCCTTGGGCTGCGGCGGCGGATTGCCGACCGTGGGTGCCGCGGCCTTCTGGGCGATCGCCTCGAACTCGACCATCACCGGCTCAGGGTCCATCAGCGGTGGCCGATTGAAGAAATCGAGATTGAGCACTGCCGCCGCCAGCACCAGGACATGGAACATCACCGACAGAATGGCCGGTGTGCGCATCTCGCTGCTTTCGGGGGAGCGCTCGGCCATCGATCGCTTCGCCTCGGGTTTCTACCGGCGGGGTGCCGGCTGCTGCTGTGGTCCGCCGGGTGCGGGGCCGGGTGCCGGGACCGGCGTCACCGTGCCGCCACCGCCTTTGCCGAGGGCTTGGGCCTGCTCGCCCAAAAGGCCGAGCTGGCGGAAGCCGCTGTCGATCACCACGCCCATGACCTCCATCATCTTTCCGTAGTCCACCGACTTGTCGCCGCGCATGAACACGCGCTGGTCGGGCTTCTCCTCGTGCACCGCCTTCAGCTTGGTCGCGAGATCGGCGATCTCGTACGGGGTCTCGCCGAGGAAAACCTCGCCCTTGGAGTTCACCGACACGACCAGCGGCTCGTCCTTGCCGCCGACCTGCGAAGCGCTGGTCTTCGGCAGATCGACAGGGACGCCGACCTGCAGCAGCGGCGCGGTGACCATGAAGATGATCAGCAACACCAGCATGACGTCGACCAGCGGCGTCACGTTGATGTCGGCAATCGGCGTATAGCGCCGCCGCCTGAACCTGCCGCCGGAACTGCCGGAGCCGGCAGCGGGAATGATGCCTGCCATCAGACCTCCTCCTCGAGCTGGCGCGACAGGATGGTGATGAACTCGCCGGCGAAGGCCTCGAGCTGCTGGGCGTAGCGCGCAACCTGGCCGGACAGGATGTTGTAGGCGCCGGCCGCCGGGATCGCCGCGACCAGGCCGATCGCGGTGGCGAACAGCGCCTCGGAGATGCCGGGCGCCACCACGGCGAGCGAGGTGTTCTTCGACTGTGCGATATGACCGAAGGCGTTCATGATGCCCCACACCGTGCCGAACAGTCCGACGAAGGTGGCGTTGGCGCCGACCGTCGCCAGGAAGCCCAATCTTTTCTCGATCGACTCCATCTCGCGCGCGATGGTGACGCTCATCACCTGCTCGATGCGTTGACGAAGCGCGGCCCGCGCCGTGGCGCTCTGCGCCAGCCCCTTCGACACCGAGCGGCGCCATTCGCGCATGGCGGC
>DATHNU010000714.1:0-7521 GCA_035485695.1 Reyranella sp.
GAACGCCATGGCGCTCTCCATTGCCCGCAAGGTCGCGCGCGAGACGTCGACGCTGTTTGCCGGCGACATCTGCAACACCAATATCTACGAGCCTGGCGACAAGGCGGCCCTCAAGGCGGTCGCGCGTATCTTCGAGGAGCAGGTCGGCTGGGCAGCACGTGCCGGCGTCGACTATATCGTCGCCGAGACGTTCTCATGGGGCGGCGAAGCGTTGATGGCGCTCGAGGCGATCCGCCGCTTCAGCAAGGTTCCCGCCGTCGTGACCTTCTCCCTGCATCGCGAGACAAGGACGCGCGAAGGCTGGAGTGCGGCCGAGACCTGCCGGCGGCTGGAAGCGGCCGGCGCCGACGTGGTCGGACTCAATTGCCATCGCGGGCCGGCCACCATGATGCCGCTGCTCAAATCGATCCGCAAAGCCGTGCGATGCCACGTGGCGGCGCTGCCGGTGCCCTACCGTACGACCCGCAAGCAGCCGAGTTTCATGTCGCTCAGCGACCCCTGCTGTCCCGGCGTACGTCCGTTCCCTGTCGGCCTCGATCCCTTCACCTGCACGCGCGGCGAGATCGCCGATTTTGGCGCCGCGGCGCTGGCGCTGGGCATCGGCTATCTCGGCATCTGCTGCGGCGCCGGTCCGCACCACATCCGCGCGCTCGCCGAGGCGGTCGGCCGCACGCCCGCGGCCAGCCGCTACAGCGCCGACATGTCCAAGCACGCATTCTTCGGCACGCACCGGCGCATCCACAAGATCCAGCGCGACTACCGGGCGAGGCTGTGAGCGCGCAGGCCGACGATTCATGAAGGGAAGCAAATGAGCAAGAAGAAGACGAAGGGAAACGCGGGCCTGCTGGCCCGGCTCGGCAAGGGTCCGGTGATTTGCGCCGAGGGCTATCTTTTCGAGCTTGAGCGGCGGGGCTACCTGCAGGCCGGCGCCTACGTGCCCGAAGTGGTGCTCGAGCATCCCGAGCTGGTCGAGCAGCTGCATCGCGAGTTCGTCCATGCCGGGTCGGACGTCGTGGAGGCGTTCACCTATTACGCCCATCGCCAGAAGCTCAGGGTCATCGGGCGTGAGAAGGACCTCAAGCCGATGAATCTCAACGCGCTCGCCATCGCCAAAAAGGTGGCGCGCGACACCGGGACGCTGCTGGCCGGCAACATCTGCAACACGACCATCTACGATCCGAAGGATCCCGCGACCATCAAGACCGTGCGCGCGATGTTCGAGGAACAGGTCGGCTGGGCCGTCGATGCCGGCGTCGACTTCGTCATCGGCGAGACCTTCGGCTACACCCAGGAGGCGCTGCTCGCGCTCGACGTGATCAAGCGGGCGGGCCAGGTGGCGGTGATCACGCCGGCGGCCCACAAGGGCAGGACCCGCGAGGGCTGGAGCTGGGCGAATGCGGCGCGCCGGCTCGAGCAGGCCGGCGCCGAGGTGGTCGGACTCAACTGCACGCGCGGGCCGGCAAGCATGCTGCCGCTGCTGGCCGAGATGCGCAAAGCCGTCAAATGCCATGTCGCGGCGCTGCCGGTGCCCTATCGCACCACGCGCGCCCGCCCGTCGTTCCAGTCGCTCACCGATCATGGCTGCGGCTGCCTGCCCGGCGGGCACGCGTTTCCGATCGCGCTCGACCCGTTCACCTGCAACCGCTTCGAGATCGCCGAGTTCGGGGCCGCCGCCTACGGCATGGGCATTCACTATCTGGGTGTCTGCTGCGGCGCCGGCCCGCACCATGTGCGGGCGCTGGCTGAAGCGGTCGGCAAGCGGCCGCCGGCGATGCGCTACACGGCGGACATGTCGAAACACTACCTGTTCGGCCGCGCCACGCTCGGCAAGACCAGTCGGCAGAAGGCCGAAGATCGCCGCTTCGCCAAAGCGATCGTTCAGGCCTGAAGGCTGCGACGCGGCTGGGTGGACGGGGGCGAAGAAGGCGACCGCCTATGCTTGTCGACCTACACGACCAGAGGGTCGGCGACCTGTCGACTCTCGGCCGAACGTCCAGACCAGATTCCGAAAAAGTGAAACCACACCACCTCATCCTGAGGAGCATCGCACAGCGATGTGTCTCGAAGGATGGGCAACCTGTCTTGTCGTTGCCCACCCTTCGAGACGCGCCAAAGCGCGGGGTTTACCCCGCGCGACGCGGGCGCTCCTCGGAGTGAGGTTATTCTGTCGAAACGGAACTCGGTCCAGCTGACGGGCAGCTACGATGACGGGCAGAAACCGGGCTCATCATCCGTCAGTCGCCGATCTCGGCGCGCGCCCGCTGCACCTCGACGGCGAGCGGCCCCAGCCCGTCCTGGCAGGCCGCGCGATCGCCGGCCTTGGCAGCGCGCTCCAGGATGGTCGCGGCATCGCTCAGCGCGCGCGCGCCGACCGCGAGCGCGCTGCCCTTCAGGCGATGCGCGGCGGCGGCCAGCGCCGGGAGGTCGCCCGCCGCCATCGCCGTCTCGATGTCGCGGCCCGACTCCGACGCCGTGAGGCCGAACTTGCGCAGAAGGTTCTGCCGCGCCTCCGCGTCGCTCTGCAGCCAGGGGTCGAGCACCGACGGGTCGATGGCCGGCGCCGCGCCGTCGACGTCCTGCAGCCAGCGTTGCAGGGTGGCGCGCAGGCGCGCCAGGCTCACCGGCTTGGAGAGGTAGCCGTCCATGCCGGCCGCCCGGCAGCGCTCGTCCTCGCCCGCCATGGCGTTGGCCGTGACGCCCACGATCGGCGTCCGGGGCCGTTCGCTCGCGAGCTCGAGGCGGCGGATCTCGGCCGTCATCTCGAAACCGTCCATCTGCGGCATGTGAACGTCGGCAAAGACGATGGCGTAGCGGCCGGCCTGCCACGCCCTGAGGCCCTCGCGCCCGTCGGCCGCCGAATCGGCCGCCACGCCCAGCGCCAGGAGCTGGCGCACCAGCACTTCGCGATTGATCGGATGGTCGTCGACCACCAGCACGTTGTTGCCGTCGAAGTGGGGCGCCGTGGCCGGCATCGTCGCCGGCAGCTCGAGGACCGGCAGGTCGACCAGCGGCGAATCGGCGGGCGCCGCCATCAGGTCCAGGGTGACGGTGAAGGTCGAGCCCGCGCCGGGCGCGCTCTCGACCGTGACGTCGCCGCCCATGAGCTGCGCCAGGCGGCGCACGATCGAGAGCCCAAGCCCGGTGCCGCCGAAGCGCCGCGTGGTCGAGCCGTCGGCCTGCGAGAAGGGCTGGAACAGCCGCGTCCGCTGGGCCGCGCTCAGGCCGATGCCGGTGTCGAGCACCGACAGGATGGCGCGCGTGCGGCCGTTGCCCAGCGGCTCGGTGCGGGCGCGGATCATCGCCCCGCCGCGATCGGTGAATTTCAGCGCGTTGCCCAGGAGATTGAACAGGATCTGACGCACCCGCGTGGGATCGCCCAGCAGGGCGTCGGTCGAGCCCGGCCCGATGGCGGAGACCAGCGACAGGCCCTTGCGCTCGGCCTGCGAGCGAAACGTCGTGACCACGCCGTCGACCAGGCCGGTGAGGGAGAACGGCGCCTCCTCGAGTTCGAGCGCACCGGCCTCGATCTTGGAGAAGTCGAGCACGTCGTCGATGATGCGCAGCAGGGCCTGCGCCGACTCGCGCATGGTCGCCACCGTGCGCGCCTGGTCGTCGCGCACGCCCTCGGCCTCCAGCACCTCCATCATGCCCAGCACGCCGTTCATCGGCGTCCTGATCTCGTGGCTCATGGTGGCGAGGAAGGTCGACTTGGCCTGGTTGGCGGCCTCGGCCTCGGCGCGCGACTTCTCGGCGGCGACCAGCGCCTGCTCGAGATCGCGCTGGCGCTGGCGCTCCTCCGAGACGTCGGTCACCAGCAGGACGGCGCGCCGGTCGGCCTCGAAGCGCATCGACACGCGCGCCCATTTGCGCGGGCCGTAGGGGATCAGCGCCGGCCGTTCGGAGCGCAGCGTCGCGAGCTGGCGTTCGGTCCAGGCGGCGGGCGTTTCGTCGGGCGGCGCAACGCCTGCCCGGGCGGCATGCAGGATGGCCGCGGGCAGCGCGGTTCCCGGCGCCACGATCTCGGGCATGTGCTGCATGAAGCGCCGGTAGGCCTCGTTGCACAGGATCAGCCGCTCGTCGCTGTCGAGGAAGGCGATGCCGTCGTCCAGCGCCTCCATGGCGACGATCAGCCGCTCGCGCGCCTTGGCGGCCTCGTCGCGCGCCGCGGTGAGCCGGCTTTCCTGTTCGACGATGTCGGTGAGGTCGCGATGAACGGTCAGCACCCGTCCGCCGGGCAGCTGACGATAAGTCACCTCGACCGTGCGGCCGGTGACGGTCCGCCGCCGCTCCGCCGGCCGGCCCGGCGCAGCGAAGCGGTCGAGGCGGCTTTGCAGCCATCCCTCCAGCCCGCCGGGCAGCGTCTCGGGTGGGCCGTAGTCGCCGCGCAGCGCGCGAAAGCGGATGATGTCGGCAAAGGTCGGCAGCGTCTTCAACAGCTCGTCCGGCATGTCGTGCAGGCGCGCCATCGCCTCGTTCTGGTAGATCCAGCTTCCGTCGCGCTCGTAGAGCATCGCCCCGTCGCTGATATTGCCCAGCATGGTGCGCATCGTCTCTTCGGCGACGGCGACGTCGCGATGCGCCTGGTCGAGGGTTTGCGACAGGTCGGCGGCGGCGAGGTCGCGCGCGATCTGCTCGCGCATGCGCTTGCGCTCGATGTAGGAGAACAGATTGATGATCGCCAGGAAGCCGAAGGCGATCGCCGCCAGGCCGATCGCGTCGCGGCTGCCGTCATGCAGCACCAGCACGCCGCCGATCGGCAGCAGCAGCGCCAGGCCCGAGAGCAGGAAGGTCGGGCCATGGAAGCTGCGCGAGGGTGTCCAGCCCACCATCAGGCAGAGCGCGAAGGTCCACAGCGTGCGCTCCTGGTCGGCCGGCAGCGTGGCGAACAGGCCGCCCATCAGCCCGCTGGCGAACGAAGTCGGAACTGCAGTCGCAGTGTAAAGCCAACGCCAACCGCGCAGGCTGACGGCGTCCGGATGGCGCTCGTACCCGACGGTGACGCGCCACGAGCCCCATACCGCGATCAGGTAGATCAGGGTCGGAACGCCGAACATCCACAGGGGCGCGATGCCGCGATAGAGCGCCGTCGCCGCCGCCAGGATGATCGGCAGCGCCAGCAGCTTGGGCATGGTGGGGATGGCGACCAGCCGGTTGGTCACGACCTGCGCGACCCGCTGGGGATCGATGCGGGCGATGTCCACCTGGTTCATGGTCATGGCGCTCATGCTCGGGCTTCCACGTATGGCCTGTGTGTCGCAGGCCCTGCGCCTTGTATCGTTGGTGTCGCGCGGCCCCCGCCGGATGCTAGGGTGGCGTGCGGGGGAGAGATGGACAAGCGTCAGCATATCGTCGTGGTCGAGGACGAGGCCGCCCAGCGCCAGCTTCTGTATGACTACCTGACAAAGCATGGTTACCGGGTCACCGGGTTCCAGTCCGGCGTCGGCCTGCGCCGCCTGGTCGAGCGCGAGATGCCGGCGCTGGTGCTGCTCGATGTCGGGCTGCCGGGCGAGGACGGCTTCGCGGTAGCGCGCTGGCTGCGCGAAAAGAGCGGCAGGGTCTGCATCATCATGGTGACGGCGGCGAGCGACACGGTCGACCGGGTGGTCGGGCTGGAGACCGGCGCCGACGATTACCTGCCGAAACCTTTCGACCCGCGCGAGCTTCTGGCCCGCATCAAGAGCGTGCTGCGCCGCGCCAGCGGCGCGGTGGTGCCGACCGCGGGGCCGCGGGTGCGCATGGGCCGCCGCGTGCTCGACCTCGAGAAGCACGCGCTGGTCGATGTCGACGGCAGCGAGGAGGTGCTGTCGGCCAGCGAGTTCGATCTCTTGAAGGTATTCGCCGAGAATCCCAACCGGCCGCTGGCGCGCGACTGGCTGCTGGAGACGGTCGGCCATCGCGAGATGGAGGTGTTCGACCGGGCGATGGATCTGCGCATCACGCGCATCCGCCGCAAGGTCGAGAAGGATCCGGCGCACCCCGAGGCGATCCGCACGGTGCGCGGCGTGGGCTACATGTTCGTGCCGCCGAAGGATTGAGAATTCATGCCTCCCCCGTCATACGGGGGAGGTGCCCCCGAAGGGGGCGGAGGGGGAAGGCCCCAAAGACGATGTTCGAAGATTTCAGATCTGAAATCTGCAAGTACCTCGAGTGGGGCTTTCCCCCGCCGGCCCTGCGGGCCACCTCCCCCATATGACGGGGGAGGGTAGGTGAACTGACATTGAGAGGAGATCGAGGTGAAGATACGACGCGTGGTCACGGCGCATGACGGCGACGGCAAGGCCGTCGTCGCGATTGACGAGATTTCACGCGATGTCGTGTCGTTCCGGCCGGGCGCGACGATTGCCAACATCTGGTCGTCGGAGGGCTTTCCCGTCGACAATGCCGGCAGGGCCGACAGGGCCAAGGAAATCACCGGCACGACGCGCGACAACGGCACCGTCTTCCGGGTCATCGAATATGGCCCCGGCGTCACGCCACGCAATCACCGCACGAATTCCATCGACTATGCGGTGGTGCTGTCCGGCGAGATCGACATGGAGCTGGACGACGAGGTCGTCACGCTGCGCGCGGGCGACGTGCTGGTCCAGCGCGGCACGGTCCACAACTGGGTCAACCGGTATGATGCGCCCTGCGTGATCGCCTTTGTCCTGATCGATGCGCGGCCCGTCGAACAGGACGGCAAGCCCTTGGCAGCGCATGGTTAGGGGCCGGAAGCACCTCCAAAATGGCCTTGCACCCTTTTCACATCTAGCGGGAATCGGGCGCGAACAGACCTAGAACTTGTGTCAAGAAGGTAAATTATATCAGGGGGTTAATTGTCCCCTTGCCGTCCGGAACAAAATAGGTACATTGGCGTCACCCCAAGCGGACTTATCCGCATTGTCGCTCCCGACAGGGGCGTGGGAGAACGAGGAGACAGCCAATGTCCGCAATGCTGAAAGTGGTCGAAAAAGAAGGCATGGAAAACAGGAACAAGGCGCTGGATGCCGCGCTCGCCCAGATCGAGCGTGCCTTCGGCAAGGGCTCCATCATGAAGCTCGGCCAGCGCGAGGCCGTGGAGATCGAATCGATCTCGACCGGTTCGCTGGGCCTCGATATCGCGCTCGGCATCGGCGGCCTGCCCAAGGGCCGCGTCGTCGAGATCTACGGCCCGGAAAGCTCAGGCAAGACCACGCTTTCGCTGCATGTCATCGCCGAATCCCAGAAGAAGGGCGGCACCTGCGCCTTCGTCGACGCCGAACACGCGCTCGACCCGGGCTACGCCAAGAAGCTCGGCGTCGACATCGGCAACCTGCTGATCTCCCAGCCCGACGCCGGCGAGCAGGCGCTCGAGATCGCCGACACCCTGGTGCGCTCGGGTGCCGTCGACGTGCTGGTGATCGATTCGGTGGCGGCCCTGGTGCCACGCGCCGAGCTAGAGGGCGAGATGGGCGATTCGCTGCCCGGCCTGCATGCCCGCCTGATGAGCCAGGCGCTGCGCAAGCTCACCGCCTCGATCTCCAAGTCCAACACCCTGGTCAT
>DATHNU010000715.1:0-2118 GCA_035485695.1 Reyranella sp.
GTTCGACGATCGGCCACGGCGTGCCGGCGGGCGCGTAGAGACCCCACCACGAGTAGGTCGGGTAGCCTTTGATGCCCTGCTCATGGAGCGTTGGCGTGTCGGGCAGGACAGGCGTGCGCGCCTCGCCGGTGGTGGCGAGCGCCCGCAGCCGGCCCGCCCGGACATGCGGCTCGAGGGCGGCCAGCGTGGTGAGAGCCATGTCGGTGACGCCCGCCAGAAGGTCCTGCACCGTGGGCGCACCGCCCTTGTAGAAGATCACATTGACGTCGAAGCCGTTCTCTTTCTGCAGGTGGGTGATCAGCAGCAGCGCCTGGCTGGCGGAGAGCACGCCGACGCTGGGCTTGCCCGGCCGCTGGCGCGCGTCGGCCATGGCATCGGCGAAATTCTTGTAGGGCCGGTCGGGATGGCAGGCGATGGCGAGCGGCGCCCGGCCGACCAGCATGACGTTCAGCAGGTCGGAATCCTTGTAGGGCAGGTTGCTGGTGAAGGCCGGGCTCAGGATGTGGCTGTCGAACGCCACCAGCCAGGTCTGGCCGTCGGGCGGTGACTTGGCCACGACCGTGGCGCCGATCGCGCCCGCGGCGCCCGGCTTGTTCTCGACGATGATTTGCCAGCCCACGGTCTCGGCCAGCCGGGCCTGGATCAGGCGCGCCACCGGATCGGTCGAGCCGCCGGGCGGGAAGGGCACGACGAATTTGATCGGCCCCTTGGGCCACTCAGCGCCTTGCGCCTGGACGATGGTCGGTGCGGCCAGCGCTGCGGCCACGCTCCTCACGAGCAATGAACGGCGGCGCACGATCGGCCCGGAATTGCTGGTCGACATTCAGGGAACCATAGTTCAGCGACGGGGCAGGAGCCATCCACGCAAACGAACGCCGGGACCTTGCGGCCCCGGCGTCCTTGCGATGATCTTTTGCTAGACGGTCGGTGTTAGCGGATGACCGTGACCTTGATCGCGGTCTGCACGCTGAACACGGTGACGATCAGGTCGCCCACCTTGATCGCCTGGAGCGCCGCCTGGCCTTCCGGCGTCACGACCTGCGGCATCTGGATGACCTCGCCGCTGTCGGGCGCGGGCTTGTCGGGTTCCCCGCCTGAGGCGTTGATCAGATAGACGACGTTGGGACCGATCTTGGTGCACATGCCGTCCATTTCCCACAGCCGGATGCGCTCCTGCGAGCCCGGCAGGCCTTCGATACGCGCGCCCTGCGCCATCAGCGCCTTGGCCTTCGCCATGCTCGCGTCCGTCTTCTTGGCGATCAGGAAGTCGACATAGTCGTACCACTGGACGTCGACGATCTGGCCTTCCCGGAGGCCGGCCGCCAGGCCGGTCGTCTCCTTCATGGCGCCCGGCGAGTAGTTGGCGACGAGGTCGGCAGCCTTCAGCTTCACCCGGCCGAGATCCTCCCAGATGATGACGAAGCCGCGCGTCTTCGGATCCATGCTGTGAATCGTGCCGCGCTTGAAGTTCTGGTAGCGCGAGCCGATGTAGAGATCCTGCTGCGCCGCCGCCGGCCGCGACAGGCTCGCGAAGCCGGGTACCGCCAGTGCCACGCCGCCCAGCAATTTCAGCGTCGTCCGGCGATTAGTGTTCAACATGACTATTATCCCCCTCTCGTTGCAGACTCGCTCCGGCGACCGGTAGTGGGCGCCGCAAGCCTCACTCTTTGATACGTACCGATTGAACGTACTGCCTCAACATTTGGCTCCTGCGCGCTCCCCAGTGGCTGCACGCGCGACGGTATCACGGCTGATCGCGAAATCCACCCGCCGTCTCGCTCGCGTCTGGGAGTCCGGATGCCGGTGGGTCTCTCTTCGCAAGCTCTGCAAGGCTGCAACCTGACTCCTTCAGCGATCCCGGCATCCTGGCACCGGCGCGCCGCCGGTCATGTGGGCAAAGGCACAGACGCTCCACAATTACGGCCGCCCTCGCCCGAAAATGGGGAAGTCGAGACGGCAAAATGGGCGGAACGTCCGATGCGCACTCAGGCGGGAACCACGATCAGGCCGCCGTCATGCCGCCAGCTCGTTCTTGTAGACCACGCCGTCCTTCATAATGAACTTCAGGTTCTTCTGCGGGTTCATCAGGACGCCGAGATCGGCCAGGGGGTTGCCTTC
>DATHNU010000716.1:0-4096 GCA_035485695.1 Reyranella sp.
CGTGGAAGCCGGTGCGGCCGCCGCTGGTCGAGACCGACGAGCAGGCCGGCAAGGACATGATCGCCAAGCTCGATGCCCTGGGCTTCACCATGCCGGGCCTCAAGCAGGCGATGGCCGTCGCGGCGGAGTGATCGAACGTCCTCATCTTGTCATGCTCCTCTCCCCCAAGGGGGAGAGGAGCATGAGGGTCTGCACGTAGCGATAAACATGAGTTGCATCTAATTCTTGAGCATCTGCTGCTGGTTCGCTAAGCAGGCGATGGCAGTGGCCGCGGAATAGGCGCGTTCAGTCGTCGGCCCGCCCCTCCAGCTTCACCTTGAACCCACCGGCATAGTCGGCGCTCAGGTCGACGGTCCTGTCGCCGAACACCAGCGTCACCCGCACGTCGTCGTCGTTTCCCAGCGACTGCAGCTCGAGCACGAGGCTTGCGCCGTCGGCCGACCACAGGTGCCACGCGCGGCGCTCACCCCCACGGGCGTGCGCCCGCCCACGCGGAAGCGGCCGTCGAAGCCGATCGGCCCGCCGAACGGACCCGGCGGAACCATGGGAGGACCGAGCTCGAGCTCGTATTCGTAGGACGGCTGGGGATCGTCGAGCTTCAGGGTGAGCGACTTCACGCGCGCCGGACTGGCGCTGAAACGCCAGGTCTTTCCGGACACCGCCTTGACCAGCGCCGGCGGCGCGGCGGGGCTGGCCGGCGCCGGCCGTTCGAGGGCGGCGGCCTTCACCCGCTCGGCGAGCTCGGCCGTCGCGGCGGGGTTGGCGGCGACCGCGCCATCGGAGGTCACGGCCGCAGCGAGGAAGCCCGGCAGCGCGTCGAGGCCGTAGTGCGGCGTGCTCGCCAGGCCGCTCGCGCTGGCGAAGCGCGACGAGCCGGTCGCCACCGCCACGATGTCGAGCCCGGGCATCACGACGACGAGCTGGCGGTGGAAGCCCACCGCCATGAAGGTATCGCGGCGCGGCATGACCCAGAACTGGCGGCCGTAGCGGATGTCAGCCGACCAGCTCTCGTGCATGTCGACATCGGCCGAGCGCACGCCCTCGATCCACGCCGCGGGCAGGATCTGCTTTCCTTCCCACAGGCCGCCGCGCAGCCAGAGATAGCCGATCTTCGCCATGTCGCGCGGCTGCAGGTAGAGGTCGTTGCCGCCGATCGGGACGCCCTGCGGGTCGACGCGCCACAGCACGTCGTCGATGCCGAGCGGCCCGAACAGCCTTTCCCGCGCATAGTCGAGCGCGCTGCGGCCGGTGACCTTGCCCAGGATGGCCGACAGCAGGTGGCTGTTGCCGGTGTTGTAGTAGAAGCGCGAGCCCGGCGGCGTCGTCATCGGCCTGTCGAGGATGAACTGCTGCCAGTCGGGGCTGCGCGTCATGGCGATGTAGGATTCGGCGCCGCCGTTCACGCCCTCCTCCCAGGCGAGGCCCGATGTCATGTCGAGCAGGTGCTGGACGGTCATCGCCTTCTTGGCGTCGTCGAGGTTGGCGATCGTGCGGTCGGCGAAGAAGTCCACGACCTTGTGGTCGGTGCTGTCGAGCAGGCCGTCGGCCAGCGCCATGCCGATCAGGGTGCTGGTGACGGACTTGGTCGCCGAGTAGAAGCGGTGCTTCAGCCCGGCGCGGAACGGAGCGTAGCTCGCCTCCAGAACGATCCGTCCGTGGCGCGTCACCAGCACGCTGTCGATGTTGTTCGAGGCGCCGAACTCGACCAGTCGGGCGAGCCGTTCCGAGCTCATGCCCTGCTCCTCGGGTGAAGAAGTCGACCATTCCTTTGTGGGCCACGGCCGGGTGTTGTCCTGCGCCGTTGCGAATGGCGTGGACAGAAGCGCGGCCGTGGCCAGCACGGTCGCCAGAAGCGTGTTCGTGAGCCGATGCATCGGGCGACATTAGCATCGGTGCGGGTCGCGTTGGAATCGCGGGCCCGGTGCATGACGCGATTTGACTTCACGCGCTCCGTACCCACATGGGCGTCATGTCCAGGCCCGCATTGGCTCTTGCCTCCGCAGGAGGCGTCGTCGCCTTCCTCGGCCTCGCCATACTGGGCTGGGGAGGTTTTGACGCATTCTTCGCCAATTCGGCTCGGGTCGCGTTGGTGGTCGCGACTGTGGTGATGGTCGTCGCCGGTCTGTTCAGTTCGGCGAACCTCAGCACCGGTGAGCGCGAGGACCGCTCGAACCGCTGGATCATCGGTGCGCTGGGCCTGGTCGGGCTTCTGTCCGCCTGGCTGCCGGCCTACACCGACCGCAAGGAGGTCTGGGTTCTCGATGGCGATGCCGTCCGTTGGCTGGGCGTCGCCTTGTACGCCGGCGGCGGCGTCCTGCGGCTCTGGCCGGTCTTCATTCTCGGCCGCCGCTTCAGCGGCCTGGTGGCTATCCAGCCCGGCCATACGCTGGTCACCGACGGCCTCTACAGCCGCATTCGCAATCCCAGCTATCTCGGGCTGCTCATCCTGTCGCTGGGTTGGGCGCTGGCGTTCCGGTCGGGCGCGGGCGTGCTGCTGGCGGTCCTCAACATTCCACCGCTGATCGCCCGCATGAACTCGGAGGAGAGGCTGCTGCACGCGCAATTCGGCGAGGAATACGAGGCCTACCGCGCCCGTACGTGGCGGCTGCTGCCTGGCATCTATTGAGACAGCGCCGACGAAATGGGCGCACACGAGCGAAAGGCCGGGCTTTCCGAAAGTTACATATTTGGGTCGCATGGCGCCCACTTATCCGATCTCCGTGGTCTAATTAAAACTACGAGTATACTTGACTATCACTTAAGTATCGGCTAACCTGCCTCCGTCATGCTGGAGGATCGATGATGGACGGAGCCGGACGGCCTTCACTCTATAAGCCGGAATTCGTCGAGCAGGCCTACGGGCTATGCCTGGCGGGCGCCACCAACCAGGAACTGGCCGACGGCTTCGACGTGGGGCGCAGCACGATCGACAACTGGCTGCGCAAATACCCCGAGTTCGCCCAGGCGGTGAGAAGCGGACGCAGCCTTGCCGATGGCAACGTGGCGCACGGCCTCTACGCACGGGCCATCGGCTACGACTACGAAGCCACGCGCGTCCTGCTCCACCGCGGCGAGCCGGTGACGGTGCGGCACATGGTGCATCGCCCGCCCGATGTCAGGGCCTGCATCTTCTGGCTGCGCAACCGCCGTCCGCAACAGTGGGGCGCAGGCGCCAGGCCGGCGCGCGACGAAGGACCGGACTTGCAAGCGCGGGAAGAGGCGTTCGAACGGCCAGCCCGTGCCTCTGTGGAGTCCGTTTCAGGGCAGGCGGGCGATGTCTGCTCCGCAGACGGCGAGCTTCCGCACCAGGCGGTCGTAGCCCCGGTCGAGATGATCGAGGCCGCCGAGCCTTGTCTCACCGCGAGCGCCCAGGCCCGCGATGACGAGAGCAGCGGCCGCGCGGACGTCGGTGCCGTTCACGGCCGCACCTTGGAGCCGGTCGACGCCGCGAACCAAAGCGGTTCTGCCACGGACGGCGATGCTCGCGCCCATCCTGACGAGTTCGTCGACGTGCCGGAAACGCTGCTCGAAGATCGTCTCATTGACGGCGCTGGCGCCGGCCGCCGTTGCCAGCAACGCCATGGCGGGCGCTTGCAGGTCGGTGGCGAAGCCGGGATAGGGGCCGGTCGTGATGTCGATGCCTCGCAAGCCCTCTCTGGCCCGTCGGGCAACGACCCCGTCCGGTGTCTCGCTGAAATCGACACCCATGGCGTTGAACGAAGCGCCCGCGGCGCCGAGCAGGTCGACGCGCCCGTGGGGCAGGCAGAGTTCGCCGTCGGTGATGGCCGCGGCACAGGCGAGCGTGCCGAACTCGATGCGATCCGGCAGGACGGCATGCACGGCGCCGGCGAGGCGCTGGGCGCCCTCGATGCTGAGCTCATGCGTGCCGAGGCCGGACACATTGGCACCCATTGCAATCAGGCAAGCGGCCAGGTCCGCGATCTCGGGCTCGCGTGCGGCATTGCGGATCGTCGTCGTGCCGTCGGCCAGGACGGCGGCGAGCAGAAGGTTCTCGGTTGCGCCGACCGAGGGCAGCGGCAGCAGGATGTCGGCGCCGCGCAGGCCCGCAGGCGCCGTCGCCTGGACCACCCCGCCG
>DATHNU010000717.1:0-2418 GCA_035485695.1 Reyranella sp.
ATCGACCTTGCCGCTCTTCAGCGCCTCATAGATGCCGTTGACGTTGATCGTGACCGGTTCGGCGCCCAGCGCCCTGAAGGTGTCGGTGAACATCTGGCCCGCCGGCAAGCGGATCCTGAGGCCTTCGAAATCCTGCGGCAGCGCGATCGGCCGGCGGGTCGAGGAGGTCTGCCGCATGCCGTTGTCGAACGCGCCGACGGGGAAGCCATGAATGCCTTTGGTCGCCATCTCCTCGCGCAGGTAGGCGCCCAGCGCGCCGTCGGCGGCTTCGTGCGCCTCGGCCGCCGTCCGGAAGGCAAAGGGGACCTGCTGCACCTCGGCGACCGGCACCGCCTGCCCCAGGATGCCGCCCATCAACGTGAAGAAGTCGAGTTCGCCCGAGATCAGCATTTTGAGCGCTGCCGGATCGGAGCCGGCAATGCCAGCATTCTCGGCGAATACCTCGGCGGCGACGCGGCCGTTGGTCTCTGCGCCGATCGCCAGCCACATCTCGACGAGGCGCCGATGCAGCGGGCTCGAGGCCGCCTGGTTATGGAATTGGCGGAACTTGTAGTCAGCGGCCATCGCTGGACGCGCGATGAGTTCGATCGGGGCGAAGACAGCGCTGCGGGCGAGAACCGCGCGGCGCGACAAGACAGCTGGCATGATCGGGCCGCACCTTATTTCAGCAGCGTGTAGAGTCGCTCGTCATACAGCGCGCCGCTCATCGGCCCGAGTGTGTTGCGGAACGACTTGGTGGGATTGGCGGCGCTATGCGCCGCCTGGGCCGCCGCGTCCGTCCAGGCCTCGACCAGCGTCAGGTGGTTCAGCCGGCTCGCCTGCACCAGCGCATCGAAGCGGACATTGCCGGCCTTGCCGGCGCTTCTTTCGGCGAGCGTGCGCACTGCGGCGACACCGTCGTCTCGTTTCGGCGGCACGATGTCGACGTGGGTGATGACGAATACGCCGGCAGGCGTCGCCGGCGTGGCTCCGCTCGACGGGGGCCCGACCGACAGCGCCCCAATCGACAGGGCAAAGTGCGGTCGCTCGTCGTAGGGCGCGATCAGAAGCGGTGCCAGGGCCGAGCGAAGCTCCTGGCCTGCCGCCGAAGCGGCATTGTCCTCGCGGGCCTTGGCGCTCGGCCACCGCTCGACGATGGCGAAGTGGTTGGGTCGACCCATCTGCTCGAGGACGGCGAATTCGAGGGCGCCGTTATCCTTGAGCGCCTCTTGGTAGCGCGCCAGCAGGCGGCGCGAGGCGTCGGCTTGGGCCGGCTCGACTTCGATGTAGGTGACCGCGTATGGCGACTCCGGCGTTGTCGTGGCGGGGGCCGGCGACGTTTGCGCCACGGCTTCGGTCGCCAGCATGCCCGCGGTACCGGCCGCTCCCACAAGGACCCCACGACGGTCGACCATGCGTCCTCCCGATGACGTTCGCCGCTTTGATCGCGATTTGGCGGGCGCGATCGTGATCGAAAGCGTTCTCTACTTCAGATTAGCGCCCGCAGGCGGCCCGCCCTCGAGATACTGCGTCGCCATGTGCGCTCCCTGCTTGGGAAGAAAGGCGATGAAGCGCGCCCCTTCAGGGCTGACCACGGTGAAGGCGTGCGGCGTGCGAGCGGGAATGGAGATGGTCTGGTTCTTGCCAACGAGGAGACGCTCGTCGCCAATCCGCACGTCGAGCGTTCCTTCGACGACGACGATGACCTCGTCGACTTCCTCGTGGAAATGCAGCGGTGCCCCGGCCCCTTGCTCCAGGACGCCCATGCTTGAACTTACCGAAACGCCCTGCGCCTGGCCGGCAAGAACATAGTTACGATAGCCCGGGCGCCACGGGATCTCCTGGGCGTCCTCGTTCTTCACCACCGGCATGTCGACCTCCTGTAATGGCCTGCCTGGCGACGTCGCAATCTAGTCCGTCCGAACGCCCAGGGGAACCCAAGGCTGCCGACCCTGGCTCACGCCTCGAGCAGAACCTCGAAGCCGCCGAAGATCAGCCGCTTGCCGTCGAAGGGCATCGGATTGACGCTGGGCTGAATACGAGGGTCCGCCATCACCTTTTTCATGCCCTCATCGCGGGCCTGTTTCGACGGCCACACGATCCAGGAGAAGACAACGGTTTCGTCGTCCTTCTTCTGGACGGCCATCGGGAAGGAAGTGAGCTTTCCATGCGGGACGTCGTCGCCCCAGCATTCGACCATCTTCAGGGCGCCATGCTCCTTGAAGATCGGCGCGGCCTTTTCGGCGTGCTCCTTGTAGGCGCCGCGGTTCGCGGTCGGCACCGCCGCAACAAATCCATCGATATAGCTCATGGTCGCTGGCATTCTTGATGGTTAACCATATGGTGAAGTGTTGGGCCAAGCGAAGCGGGCTGTCAACCCAGGGCCTCTGGCGGTCAGGTCTCCGCGCCGCCGTTGACCTGGATCATCTGGCCGTTGAT
>DATHNU010000718.1:0-5249 GCA_035485695.1 Reyranella sp.
CCGGCAATCCGGCAGCGCCTTCTTCATCGCCAGAAGCCCCTCCGTCATGAAGGCGGGGATCTTGCTCACCGACACCGAGACGTCGTGCTTGATCGAGGGGCCTTCGCGCTTCTGCGACTCGGAATGGTTTTCGCGCAGGCCCCAGAAGGCGCGGGCCTGCGTCACGTTCTGGGCAAGGGCCGCATCGAGCACCAGGCCCTGCTCCAGGGCCTCGCCGAGATAGGCTTCCATCTTTTCGGAAAGCCCGGTCTCGTTGGCGCCGGCCCGGCGCGCGCGGGTCGAGGACCATTCGAGCAGCACGTACCAGTCGTGGCGCTCGGCCAGGGGATCGGCGGCGCCCGGAATGTGCTTCAGCACCAGGTCGACGCCCTGGCGGCTCATCAGCTCGCAGGAGGTCACATTGTCCTCGCTGGCGGCATGCGCGCCGCTCAGGAGCGCCACGGCGGCCTCGGGCGAGGGCACGGCGATCCACGAGGTCGCCACGTCCTTGGGCTTGGGCCACAGTTTCAGCACCGCCTTGGTGACGATGCCCAAGGTGCCTTCGGCGCCGAGATAGAGGTCGCGCAGGTCGTAGCCGGTATTGTCCTTCTTGAGCGCCCGCAGGCCGTTCCAGATCTCGCCCTGCGGCGTCACGACCTCGAGCCCCAGCACGAGCTGGCGGGCATTGCCGTAATGCAGCACCTGCACGCCGCCAGCATTGGTCGAGAGGTTGCCGCCGATGGTGCAGCTTCCTTCGGCGGCAAGCGAGAGCGGAAAGAGCCGGTCGTGCCGGGCGGCGGTTTCCTGGATGGTCTTCAGCACCACGCCCGCCTCGACGGTCATCGAGTAGCCGATCTCGTCGACGTCGAGGATGCGGTTCATGCGGTTGAGCGACAGCACGATCTCGTGGCCGCTCTGGTCCGGCGTGCCGCCGCCGACCATGCCCGTGTTGCCGCCCTGCGGCACGATCGCGATCGTCTCCGCAGCGCAGAGTTTCACGATGGCCGCCACTTCTTCGGTCGTCGCCGGCCGCACGATGGCGAGCGCCGCGCCGAGATAGTTGTCGCGCCAGTCGGTGAGGTAGGGGTGCTGGCCCTGCCCATCGGCGATGAGCCCGCGCTCGCCCACGATTGCGCGCAGCTTATTGAGGAAGTCGGTCATCTTATATCTCCTCCCCCGTCATACGGGGGAGGGTAGGGAGGGGGAAAGCTCCAAAGTAGCTTCCCGAAAGTTTCGGATCTGAAATTGTCGGACATCTCGGCTGTGGCCTGCCCCCTCCCTGCCTCCCCCGTCTGACGGGGGAGGTGATGAGTTAGAGCCGGAGAATCTTCCCGGGGTTCATGATGTTCTTCGGGTCGAGCGCGCGCTTCAGCGAGCGCATGGTGTCGAGCTCGACCTTCGAGCGGTAATGCGCCAGCTCGTCGATCTTGTCGATGCCGATGCCGTGCTCGGCCGAGATCGAGCCCGCCATGTCGCGCACCAGGTCGTTCACCGCGCGGGTGATGGCGGGCGAATATTGCTTCAGCGTCTCGCGGTCCATGCCCTTCGGCCCCATGAAGGAGAAATGGATGTTGCCGTCACCGATGTGGCCCAGCGGATAGGGACGGATGCTGGGCAGAACGTCGAACGCAGCCTTGATGCCCTTGTCGATAAAGCCTGGAATCTTCGAGATCGAGACCGAGATGTCATAGCTGAGGCCGGGTCCCTCGGCGCGCGAGGCCTCGGCCACGGCTTCGCGGATGCGCCACATGTTGCGCGCCTGCGCCTCGTTCTGGCCGATCACCGCATCGAGCACGCGGCCGGCGTCCATCTGGTCGGCTAAAAACTGCTCCATCTTCTCCGACATGCCTTCCGCACCGTCGGCCCGAGGCCGCGACGACGACCATTCGAGCAGCAGGAACCACGGCGTGTCGGCCTTGAGCGGATCCTGCACGCCGGGAATGTGGCGCAGCACCATTTCGGTGGCGGCACGGCTCATCAGCTCGCACGAGCCGACATTGTCCTCCGACGCCGCGTGCGCCTCCGACAGGATTTCGATCGCGGCCTGCGGATCGCGGATGGCGAGCCAGGCCGTCGCCACGTCCTTGGGGGCGGGCCACAGTTTCAGCACCGCCCTGGTGATGACGCCCAAGGTGCCCTCGGCGCCCATGAACAGATGCTTCAGGTCGTAGCCGGTATTGTCCTTCTTGAGCGCGCGCAGGCCGTTCCACACGTCGCCGTTGGGCAGCACCACTTCGAGGCCCAGCACGAGGTTGCGGGCATTGCCATAGCGCAGCACCTGCACGCCGCCGGCATTGGTCGAGAGATTGCCGCCGATCATGCACGAACCTTGCGCACCGAGGCTCAGCGGGAAGAAGCGGTCGTGGCTTGCCGCCGTCTCCTGCAAGGTTTGCAGCACGCAGCCCGACTCGACAGTCATGCTGTAGCCGACCGGGTCGACCTCGATGACATGGTTCATGCGGCCGAGCGACAACACGATGCCGCTATGGGTCGGCCACGGCGTGGCGCCGCCCATCAGGCCGGTATTGCCACCCTGGGGCACGATGGCGATGCCGTTGTCGAAGCAGAGCTTTACGACCCTGGAGACTTCCTCGGTATTGGCCGGGCGCACGACCACGGCCGCGCTGCCGATCAGCAGACCGCGCCAGTCCCGCACGAACGGCTCCTTGCCCTGGTCGTCCAGGATCAGGCCCTTCGCGCCCACGATGGCGCGCAAGGCGTCGAGGGCGGCCGGTGTCATCGGCACGGTCGGAATGATGGGAATGGCGGTATCGGGCATCGTTTCCTCTCTTTTGCCGCCAACCTAGCGCTGCCGGTTGGTGCCGTCATCCGCGGCGGCGCGGCGCAGGCGGTCGTTGATCGCAAGACCCAATCCGGTTTGCGGAATGGGCATGACCGCGATGCGGCCGATGCCGGGCCGGTCGAGCGCGCGCAGCATGGCGAACAGGTTGGCGGCCGCCTCGCCGAGATCGCCAACCGGGCTGAGATTGAGGGTGAGCGTGGCGCCTGGCAGCACGTCGGGCCCGAACGCCAGCAGGCCTTCATCGTCGGCGACGGTGGCTGCATTGAGCCGTACCGGTCGCGCCGGCGCATAGTGGCTCTTGAGCTGGCCGGGCGATTTGCGCGGGGAGTCGCCCGAGGGAACGGCGTCGCTCAGCGCGATGGGACCGATCGCCGCCTCGATCGCCTCGCGCGTGGCGCCGCCGGGGCGCAGCAGCGTGGGAACGGCCGTCGTGAGGTCAAGCACCGTCGATTCGAGTCCGACCGCGCACGGTCCGCCATCGAGGATCATCTTCACCCGATCGCCCAGCGACTGGGCCACGTGTTCGGCGCGGGTCGGGCTGACGGCGCCGCTGCGGTTGGCCGACGGCGCAGCGAGCGGCCGGCCGACGGCGCGGATCAGCGCCTGCGCCAGGGGGTGCGCCGGCGCCCGCACCGCCACCGTGTCGAGTCCGGCCGTCGCCAGCAGCGCGATGGGCGAATCTTTTGCGCGCGGCAACACCAGGGTGAGCGGTCCCGGCCACAAGCGCGTGGCGAGCCTGTCGGCGGTGTCGTTCCAGCGGACGAGGCGTTTCGCTTCGTCAGGGCCGAGCACGTGGCTGATCAGCGGATTGAATTGCGGCCGTCCCTTGGCTTCGAAGATGGCGGCGACCGCGCGCTCGTTGGTGGCGTCGCCGCCCAGGCCGTAGACGGTCTCGGTCGGGAAGGCGACCAGCCCGCCCTCGAGAATGAGACGCGCGGCCTCCGCGATGCTCATCGCAGCGCTTTGCTGCGGGCGATGAAGTGCGGGTTGGAGAAACGCGGCTTGCCGTAAAGCAGCGGCTTGCCGTCGGTCGTCACCACCTCGCCACCCGCCGCTTCCAGCACGCCCTGGCCGGCCGCGGTGTCCCATTCGTTGGTCGGACCGAAGCGCGGATAGATGTCGGCCTTGCCTTCGGCGATCAGGCAGAACTTCAGCGACGATCCCACCTGCACGCGCTCGGCGACGGTGAGGCCCTCGCGGCCGAACCAGATGTCGAGGTCGCTGTAGATGGCATGGCTGCGGCTGGCGCAGCAGGTGAGTCCGTCAGTTGGCTCGGGACGCGTGGTGATCGGCGTGAAGGCGCCGCCGTGCTCGCTCTTGTCGGCGCCCAGTCCCGCCGCGCCGCGCCACAGCGTCTCGCTGGCCGGCGCCAGCACGATTCCCAGGGTCGGCCGGCCGCCCTCGATCAGGGCGATGTTCACGGTGAACTCGCCATTCTTCTTGATGAACTCCTTGGTGCCGTCGAGCGGATCGACCAGCCAGAACGCCGCCCCCGCCTGGATGGCGTCGAGCGCCGGGACGCGGCCCGCCGCCATCTCCTCCTCGGCCACCACCGGCGTGTCGGGCGTGAGCTTGCGCAGGCCGGCGACGATGATCGCTTCGGCGGCGTGGTCGGCGTCGGTGACCGGGCTCTTGTCGGCCTTGTCGCGCACGCCGAGGTCGCCGGCATAGATGCGCATGATCTCGCGCGCGGCTGAGAGGGCGAGGTCGGTGCACGCTAGGCGCAGGCTCTGGTGGGAGGGCAGGGTGGACACGGAATCCATTGCGTTGAAGGCGGCGACCTTATAGCCCATTCATCCATGGCAAACAGGCTTCTGGGCGTCATATCGGCCTTGCCCGAGGAGTTCGCCCACCTCTCCGACCAGTCGGGCCAGTCGAGCGAAATCGGCGGCCTGGCCTTCTGGCGCGGCCAGATCGCCGACCGCGAGGCCGTGTTCGTCGAATCGGGAGCCGGCAAGGTCAATGCCGGCATCGCGGCGACCCTGCTGCTCGACCGTTTCGGCTGCCGCGCGCTGATGCTGTGCGGCGTGGCCGGAGGCCTCGATGCGGCGCTGGGCGTCGGCGATGTCGTGATCGCAACCAGCAACATCCAGCACGACTATGGCCTGGAGAAGGAGGACGGGTATGTCCACATCCAGCCCGGCAGCCGGCCCTCACTGGGCGATGACTGGGCACCGGGCTATGGCGTGTCCGAAGGACTGGTGGCGCGCCTGCAGGCGGCCGTGACGGGGCTGGTGCTGGAACCCCTGCCGGCCGCGGTCGGCGCCGGTCCGCGCACGCCCACGGTTCATTTCGGCGCGATCCTGACCGGCGACAGCTTCGTCAACTCCGAACGCACGCGGCGGCGCCTGCGCGAGCAGTTCGGCGCGCACGCCGTCGAGATGGAGGGTGGTGCGGTGGCGCAAGTCGCGCGGCGCTGGGGCGACGACATTCCGGTCGTCAATGTGCGCTGTCTCAGCGACCTTGC
>DATHNU010000719.1:0-4290 GCA_035485695.1 Reyranella sp.
CACGACATCGCCCGGCCGCGCCATCTGCCAGATCAGGCCAGGCAGGTCGCCCGGCGCGTCGAGCGGCGTGACGTCGCGATGGACGCGGCGCACCAGGTTCACCAGCATATCGCGGTTCACGCCCGCGATCGGCGTCTCGCCAGCAGCGTAGACGTCGGCGATCAGCACGGCGTCGGCGTCGAAGAAGCAGGTGGCGAACTCGTCCTTGAGCGCTCCCAGCCGCGTGTAGCGGTGTGGCTGCATGACCGCGATCACCCGTCCGGAGCCGCCATAGGCCTGCCGCGCCGCACGCAGCACGGCGGCGATTTCGACCGGATGGTGGCCGTAGTCGTCGATCACGGTGATGCCGTGCGCCTCCCCGGTCTTGGTGAAGCGCCGCTTGACCCCGGCGAAGGAGCCCAGCGCGCGGCGGATCGTGTCGTCGGGCAGGCCCATTTCCTGCGCCACGGCGATGGCGGCGAGCGCATTCTGCACGTTGTGCTGGCCGAACATCGGCAGGCGCATATCGACGATGACGCGCGATTCATTGGTGGCGCGGTTCTCGACCACGACATCGAAATCGGCACCGCCGCGATCGAGCCTGAGGTTGATCGCATGAACGTCGGCGTTGGCGCCCAGCCCGTAGGTGACGATGCGGCGGTCGGCGACCCGGGGGATCAGGGCCTGCACCTCGGGATGGTCGAAGCACAGGACGGCGAAGCCGTAGAAAGGGACGTTCTCGACGAAGCGCACGAAGGCGTCGCGCAGCGCGTCGAAGGTGCCGTAGTGATCGAGATGCTCGGGATCGACGTTGGTCACCACCGCGATGGTGGCGGGCAAGCGCAGGAACGAGCCGTCCGATTCGTCGGACTCCACCACCATCCAGTCGCCTTCGCCCAGCCGCGCGTTGGTGCCGTAGGCATTGATGATGCCGCCATTGATCACCGTCGGATCAAGTCCACCCGCGTCGAGCATGGCGGCGACCAGCGACGTCGTCGTGGTCTTGCCGTGCGTGCCGCCGACCGCGATCGACCATTTGAGCCGCATCAGCTCGCCCAGCATTTCGGCGCGGCGCACCACCGGCAGCTGGCGCGCCCGCGCTGCCAGCACCTCCGGATTGTCCTTCTTGACCGCACTCGACACGACCACGACCTGGGCGTTGGCGATGTTGTCGGCACGATGGCCGATCGCGACCTTGATGCCGTGCTCGACCAGGCGTCGCGTATTGGCGCCCTCGGCGATGTCGCTGCCCTGCACCTTGTAGCCGAGATTGTGCAGCACCTCGGCGATGCCCGACATGCCAATGCCGCCGATGCCGACGAAATGGATCAGTCCGATATCGAGCGGCAGCGCCCTCATGCAGCGACTCCTGACGGTGAAAGAGCAAGCCCGGTCATTTCGCCGACCAGGTCGGCAAGGCGCGCCGCGGCGTCGGGCCGGCCCGCGGCGTGAGCGGCCGCCGCCATGGCGGCCAGCCGTTGCGGCGTCTCGACCAGGACCGCCAGGTGTCCGGCCAGAGTCGCAGGCGTGAAGGCGGCGTGCGGGATCACGATGCAGGCGCCGGCGGCCTCGAAAGCGCGGGCATTGGCCGTCTGATGATCGTCAGCGGCATGGGGATAGGGCACCAGGATCGACGGCCGGCCGATGGCCGCGAGTTCGGCCACGGTCGAGGCGCCCGCCCGGCCGATCACCAGATGCGCGGCGGCGATGCGCTGCGGCAGGTCGGCGAAGAAGGGCGCCAGCTCGACCACGATGCCGGCCCGGGCGTAGCGCTGCCGCACCTGGTCGAGATCCTCCTGACGGCACTGCTGGACCAGGCGCAGGCGCGCGCGCAGCGGCGCCGGCAGGGACAGCACGGCCTCGGGCACGACCTGGCTGAACGAGGCCGCGCCCTGGCTGCCCCCGAAGACCACGAGATCGACCACCCTGCCCTCGCCGGGCGCACGATAGGGCGAGTTGCGCAGCGCCCGCACGGTCTCGCGCACCGGATTGCCGACGAGACGCGCGCGGCGGTCGCCGTCGGCGATGTGGCGCGTGCGGGTGAACGAGGTCGCGATGCGCGCCGCGCCGCCCTGCACCAGCCGATTGGCCTTGCCCAGCACGGCATTCTGCTCGTGCAGCATGGATGGCAGCCGGCGCAGGCGGGCGGCAATCATGGTCGGCACCGAGGCGTAGCCGCCGAAGCCGACGACGGCCGACGGCGCGATGCGACCCAGCGCCCACCAGGCGTCGACCAGGCCGAATCCCAGCGACATCAGCGCCATCAGGCGGCGGCCGAGCGAACCGGTCGGGCTTGCCGAGTGGATATAATGGATCGGCCGGCGCGCCAGCGCGCCCTGCCACTGCTTGCCGCGCGAGTCGGTGACCAGCGCGAACGGCACGCCGCGCGCCTCGAGCTCGCCGGCCAGCGCTTCGGCCGGGAACACGTGCCCGCCGGTGCCGCCGGTCGCCAGGACCACCGGCCCAGGAAGGGCGCGCGGTTCGGCCATCACACCGCCTCCCTGAGGCCGGCATGCTCGCGGGTGAGCGACAGCATCATGCCGACGCAGATCGCCATGGCCAGCGCCGAGGACCCGCCGTAGGAAATGAACGGCAGGGTCATGCCCTTGGCCGGGATGAGCTGGATGGTCGAGGCCATGTTGATGGCGGCCTGCAGGCCGAACTGCACGCCAAGCCCGGTGGCCGCCAGGGTGATGAACAGGCTGGTCTCCTTCGAGGCGCGCGACATCGCGCGCAAGGTCACGAAAGCGAACAGTCCGAGGATCATCAGGCAGACGATCAGGCCGAATTCCTCGCCGCAGACGGCCATGATGAAATCGGTGTGCGCGTCGGGCAGTTGAGCCTTCACTGTGCCTTCGCCCGGGCCGCGACCGAACGGGCCACCGTTCATGAAGGCCTCGAGCGAGGTGTTGACCTGATAGTTGTCGCCCGACGATGGATCGAGGAAGCGATCGAAGCGGCTGCGCACGTGGCCGAACATGAAGTAGGCACCGACGATCGACGCAGCGCCGCCCACCGCACCGAAGCCCGCGACCCACATCGGCAGGCCGACGACGAAGAGCTGCACCGCCCACACCAGGGCGACGACGATGCTCATGCCGAGGTCGGGCTGCAGCACCAGGAGCGCCAGCACGCCGCCGACCAGCAGGGTCGAGAGGATGTAGCCCGGCGCCCGGCGCTCGGTGCGACTCTGCGCGAGCAGCCAGGCCGAGATCACCGCCAGGCTGGGCTTCACGAACTCCGAGGGCTGCACGCTGGAAAGTCCGGGCACCGAGATCCAGCGCCGCGCGCCCTTGATCTCGACGCCGATGACGAAAGTCGCGGCCAGCAACAGCACGCTGCCGCAGAACACGATCAGCGCCAGACGGCGAACGTGGCGCGGCGAGGCCAGCGAAATGGCCAGCATCAGCATCAGCGCCATCGGCAGGAACACGAACTGGCGCTTGGCGAACAGGAACGAGTCGGCGCCGATGCGCTCGGCGGCCGGCGGCGAGGCGGCAAGGGTGAGCAGCACGCCGAACGCCATGATCGCCAGGACGGCGCCCAGCGACCAGCGATCGACAGTCCACCACCATTGGCCGATGACGCTGCGGTCGTCGCGCGGAACCTGGATCACGCTGCCCTCCCCAAACTCTCCGCCCCCGGCAGGGCGCGCGCCATGGCGCGGAATGCATCGCCGCGGTGCTCGTAGCTCTTCCACTGATCCCACGACGCGCAGGCGGGCGACAGCAGGACGACGGCCGCGCCGTGTGCCTCGCGCTGTGCCCGCTGGTGTGCGGCGTCGAGGGCCGATTTCAAGTCGCCGCAGCGGCTGTAGGCAAGCTTGCCTTCGAGCTGGGCGGCGAAGAACTCGGTCGCTTCGCCGATCAGAAAGGCATGGCGAATACGGTCGAACCACGGCGCGAGCGGCGCCACGCCGCCTTCTTTCGCCTGGCCGCCCAGGATCCAGTAGATGTCGCGATAGGACGACAGCGCACGGGCCGTGGCGTCGGCGTTGGTCGCCTTGCTGTCGTTGACGTAGATGACGTTGCCGACCGAAGCCACGCGCTCCTGGCGATGCGGCAGGCCGGGATAGGATTTCAGCCCGGCGACGATCTCTTCGCGCGTCACGCGCAGCCAGCGGCACGCCGCCCAGGCGCAGGCCGCGTTCTGGGCGTTGTGGTCGCCCGGCAGGGTCGGCACGTCGGCGAAGTCGACCTTGTAGCCCTCGCCGTCGACCAGGAATCCGGCCTTGAAGTTCACGCCGCCCGTGATCACGCGGTTGTGCACCAGCGGGACGACGGCGATATCCTCGGCCAGACGCCGCTTGTT
>DATHNU010000720.1:0-4662 GCA_035485695.1 Reyranella sp.
AACGACGGAATATGATTGGTGAGCGGCAGGAATGCGCCGCGTAGCGCGTCCAGGGTCACGGCGTCGGCGCCTGTCACCAAGCCGCCCCTGACCAGCTTCAGGATGCCGTCATCGACCAGATAGATATCGCGGCGCAGGCGCGAGCGCTCGGCGACCGACAGTTCCCGCACCGAGGCAACGCTGCCCAATGTCACCGCGACGTCGGCGTTCTTCTGCGCCAGCGACGGCAAGGTCCTGTCATCGAGCGTGCCGGTGGTCAGGAAACGCGAGATGTCGTCGTCCGCCGACTCGTCGTCGATCGGACCGACCGACGGCGCCCGAGCGAAGATCGGCTGGGCGGCCCGCGAGGCGGTGATGATCGCCCCGATCTTGTCCGGGGCCAGCGGCAGGTGCAGCGCATAGGTGGCTGGCGCCAGGCCGATCAGGATCAGCATGATCAGGCCCATGCCCTTCTGGCCGTCGTTCGAGCCATGCGCGAAGCTGACACCGGTGCAGGTCAGCAGCAGGACCATACGGATTCGCCAGGGCGGCGGCGCGTTGCCCTTGGGCGCGTGGTGGAGATCAGGACTGCGGATCAGGAGTCGGGCGAGGGCCAGCACGGCCGCTGCCCCGATGAAGCCGATCACCGGCGAGGTCACCAGCGCGAACAGGGTCTCCTCGACCTTGCCCCAGTTCACGCCCTCGCCGAAGCCATGGCCCGCGATCAGCGAGTTCATCAGGCCGACGCCGACGATCGAGCCGATCAAGGTGTGCGAGCTCGAGGCCGGCAGGCCGAGATACCAGGTCCCGACGTTCCAGATGATGGCCGACAGCAGCAGCGCCATGACCATGGCGAATGCCGCTTCGCTGCGGACATGGAGGATGAGCTCGAGCGGCAGGAGCGCCACGATGGCGAAGGCGACCGCGCCCGATGACACCACGACGCCCAGGAAGTTCCAGAGTCCGGACCACACCACCGCCTGGCTGGGGGTGAGCGCGTTGGTGTAGATGACCGTGGCGACGGCGTTGGCAGTGTCGTGGAAGCCGTTGACGAACTCGAAGCCGAACGTCAGGAGCAGGGCGAACAACAGGATGACCAGGGCAATCCAGCCCAGCGAACCGTCCGACAGAAACTCCATGGCGCCCCAGCCTGCCCCACCGGGTCTTGCCACCCGGCTCCCGCACTCACCTTAGCTGAGTTGCGTGCCGACTTCTCGGGTTCCAGCGCCAGTCCGGCGCGCCAGGGCCTGCCGGGATGCCGCCGACCCAGCGCGCCAGCGGTTGCTGCATCTGCCAGTCGAGCTTGCCGCCCAGCAAGGCACGACCGGTCGGCGTCAATCGCAGCACCCGGCGGTGCCAGGCGGCGCGCCGCGTGGCAGCACTGACCGCGACGGGCGGCCGCGGCGCCTCGATCAGGTCACGCACCACCGACCAGAAGAAGAGATCGCCCATGAAGGGCAGCGGATCGGTCTTGAGCTGGGCATCGGCGAAAAGCTGGCCCGCCGTGCGCGGCCCCTTGGCCAAGGCGGCCAGCGCCTGACGCTCGGTCAACGACAGGCCGTCCGTCGTCCACGGCAATTCCTGCAGATGCCTCTGCAGGGCGCCCTTGAGGAAAGGCAGTTCACGCAGATCGGACTTCAGAAGGGCCTCGATCGGCTCGGGGGTCATGGCGCGCAAGGCGGCCCAGGCGCGGGCGCCGAGTGCCAGCTGGCGGCGTCCAATGCGCTTGCGCTTGGGCCACAGCGAGGCGAGTTGCTGAGGCGTGAGCTGGCCCAGCCCCGTGAAGCGCTTGATGCCGCGAAAGCGGTCGATGCAGATCAGCTCGATCTTGGGCAGGGTCTTGCGCAGCGCGAAGCTCGCCAGCACGCGCACGAGGGCCGCCTGGTCGTAGAGATCGTGCTCGAGCCACAGCACGATGTGGCGATAGTCGGTGGGCGCCCGGGCCAGCCGCCAGTAGGCCTCGCCCAGGTCGGCGCGCACTTTCCGACGCGGCAGCCCGGTGCGTTCGGCGATCAGCGCCGCACGGCCGGCCAGCCAGGCGTTGAAGGCCGGCGGCGGGCCGAGCCAGGCCGGATCGGCGAACGACAGATAGTCGCCCGCGATGCCCGCCTCGACGAGCTTGTCGCGGATGTCGTGGCCGCAGCGGATATGGAGGACGCGCGGTGCGCCCTTCATGACGGATCCATCGCGCCCTTGCGCTCGACGATCATGCGATATTGGTCGGGCTGGCGATGGATCGCGAAGTTGAAGGTCGTGCGCTTGTAGCTCTGGCCGGCGTCGAGGTCGCAGCGATGCACGATCAGCTCATCGTCGGCGCCCTCCGCCCGCGCCACCACCTTGCCCGAGGGCGCCACGATCATGCTGTCGGCGAGCGACGGCACGCCCTCCTCGTCGCCGCCTTTGGCCACGCCCACCACCCAGGTTCCGTTCTGGTAGGCGCCGGCCTGCATGGAGAGCTGGTTGTGGAACCACGAATGCTCGTCGTGATCGGGCGACGGCGCGTTGTGCAGCGGCGTATTGTAGCCCAGCAGCACCATCTCGACATTCTGCAGGCCCATGACCCTGTAAGTCTCGGGCCAGCGCCGGTCGTTGCAGATGCACATGCCCAGGTTGCCGCCGAAGGCCTTGAACACCGGGAAGCCGAGATTGCCGACCTCGAAGTAGCGCTTCTCGAGATGCTGGAACGGCCGCTCGGGCTCGTGCTCGGCATGGCCCGGCAGGTGGACCTTGCGGTATTTGCCGACGATCGTGCCGTCGCGCTCGACCAGGATCGAGGTGTTGAAGTGCCGGATGCTGCCGTTCTCGCGGATGAGCTCGGCGTAGCCCAGGCAAAAACCCATGGCCAGCCGCCTGGCTTCGTTGAACAAGGGCGCCGTCTCGTTGGACGGCATCTCTTGCTCGAAGAAGGAATCGACTTCCGCCTGGTCGGTCATCCACCAGCGCGGAAAGAACGTCGTGAGCGTGAGCTCGGGAAATACCACCAGCTCGCAGCCCATGCGCTTGGCTTCGCGCAGATGGACAATCAGCCGTTCAACGACATCGCGGCGCGTATGGCTGCGCTCGATGGGACCCATCTGCGCGGCGCCGACGGTAAGAAAACGCGTCATCATCACCTTCCGACGGGGATTATTGCTGCTGCCAACGCCTGCTCCAAGCGCTAAGGGCCGGCGCGTTTTACATCGTTGGTGAACTCGGCAGAGCAGAAGGTGCCGCCCTGAAAGAGGTCGCCAACCGCATCGGGGCCGATTTTTGCTTGCTCGGCCTCGGCATGTGCGCGGTGATTCTCGGCTTTGCCGGTCGGCCGATAGCCGAGCTGGCGGGCGCGCGAATTGTCCCACCAGGACGCCGCGTTGTCCGATGCGCCGTAGACAATCTCGAAGCGGATGTCGGGATGTTCCAGTCCGATGCGGATCAACTGCACGATGTCCTCGGGCGAGATCCAGATCGACAGCCGCCGCACATCGAGCGGACGCGGGCCGACATTGCCGATGCGGAGGCAGGTCACGACCATGCCGTGCTTGTCTGAATAGAGCGCGCCCAGCGCCTCGCCGAACGCCTTGCTGACGCCGTAGCGGCTGTCGGGCCGCACCGTGAGATCGGTGCCGATCTTGCGCCGGCGCGGATAGAAGCCGACGGCGTGGTTGGACGAGGCGAACACAACGCGCTTGACGCCGGCCCGCCGCGCCGCCTCGAAAAGGTTGTAGCAGCCGATGATGTTGGCCTGGAGGATTGCGTCCCATGGTCCCTCTACGGAGTGGCCGCCGAGATGGATGACGCTGTCCGCCCCTTTCACGACCGCGGCGACCTCGTCGGGCTTGGTAAGGTCGGCGGCGACGAAGGTCTCGCCCGGCTGCAGGTTCTTGAGCTCCACCCTGTCGCTCAGCACGAGGCCGGGATAGAGAGGCGCCAGCAGCGGACGGATCATGGTGCCGATGCCCCCCGACGCACCGGTGAACACGATTCGGCGTGAGGCGTCCTTGACGTCGGCCATTCTCTTTCCTCCTGACAGGTTGCGATAGCGTGCGGGCGCCTAAACTATCCCTCAGCAAGTTCCAGCGATAGGCTCCCCGCATGTCCGAGCACATTCGCCGCGCTCATCCCGATGAGCGCGAACGCATCACCGAGATCCGCTACGCCGTGCAGGAGAACCGGTTGGACGATCCAACGCTGGTGACCGACGAAGATTACGCCTGGTTCGAGGAACATCCGGGTATCTGGGTCTGGGACGAAGGCGGGCAAATCCTGGGCTTCTCCGCCGGCGACACGCGCGACGGCACGATCTGGGCGCTCTTTGTCGATCCGGCCTGCGAGCGTCGCGGCATCGGCCGTGCCCTTTTTGAAGCCGCCTGCGAGACACTTCGCCGCGCCGGACATCGCACCGCCATGCTCACGACCGATGCCGGCACAAGAGCGGAACGATTCTATCGAGCCGCCGGCTGGAAAGTCGTCGGCACCAGCACCAGAGGCGAACTGATCTTCCGCGCGGTCCTCTGAGCTCAACATCACGCGGCTTCTGCAAGCTCGACCATCAGGTTGAGCAGCACTTGCGCGCCGGCGGCGAGATCGGCCGCCTCGGTGTGTTCCTTGACGTTGTGACTGAGCCCCGCGACCGAGGGGACGAAGATCATCGCCGTCGGACAGATGCGCTGCATCATCTGCGCATCGTGCCCCGCGCCCGAAGGC
>DATHNU010000721.1:0-2401 GCA_035485695.1 Reyranella sp.
TTTTCCGATCGTCTCGCTGGGCCAGATTCCGTTCACCTTCGCGGACGGCCGCAAGGGAACCCAGGCGTTCGACGTGTGGTATCGCAAATACGCGTCGATCGAGATGAAGGACACGCATTTCTGCTTCGCCTTCATCCACGACCCCGGCGCCTATCACGGCCGCAAGAAGGTCGTGGCGCCCGAGGATATCAAGGGAATGAAGATCCGCCCGGCCCAGAGCACGATCGGCCAGATGGTGACCATGCTGGGCGGCACCAACGTGCAGGCCTCGGCGCCCGAGGCACGCGACGTGCTGGAGCGCGGCGTGGCCGACGCGATCTTCTTCCCGTGGGGCTCGATGTTCCTGTTCGGCCTCGACAAGGTCACCAAGTACCACATGGACGTGCCGCTCTATTCGACCGTGTTCACCTATTCGATCAACAAGGCGAAGTACGAGTCCATGTCGGCGGCGCAGAAGAAGGTGATCGACGATCACTGCAATGCCGAATGGGCCGTCAAGGTCGCCGGCCCCTTCGTCGATTTCGAGGTCGCCGGCCGCGCCAAGATGAAGGCGGCGGCGGGCCACGAGGTCTACGAGCTGACGCCCGACCAGCTCAAGGCCTGGAAAACCGCCACCGAGCCGCTCTACAAGCAGTGGGCCGACGCCGTGGCCAAGACCGGCGCCAATCCGGATGTGCTCTACAAGGAGTTCCAGCAAAGCCTCGCCAAGCACGGCGCGGGGTTCTGACGGCCGTGCAGCCTCGGTTTCTCTCCTTCATGTTCCTCTTTCTTTCATGTTCCTCTCCCCCGCTAGGCGGAGAGGCTAGGTGAGGGGGTTGAACGAGCTTTCGAAGCCCCCTCACCCGTCCTTTCCCCCTAGCGGGGGAGAGGAGAAAGAAGGGAGAGAAGACGAGGGAAGCCTCGCGTGAATCGTAGCGTCATGGATCGCATCATCGACACGATCGAGGCGATCGCCGCCTTGTTCGTGGGTTTGGTCGCGGCCGACATCTTCCTGTCGGTCGTGCTGCGCCGCTTCTTCAGCGTGCAGATCCCCGATTCCTATGATTTCGGTCGCATGCTGCTCGGCATCCTGATCTTCTGGGGGATCGCGGCCACGTCCTACCGCGGCGGCCATATCACGGTCGACCTCGTCTGGGCCTCGGTCGGCCCGCGCTGGAAGCGGGCGATCGACGTGTTTGCCACGCTGGTGCTGCTGTTCGTCGTCACGGTGCAGACCTACACGCTCCTCGACAAGGTGACCTCGACCTACAACGACAACGTCTTGACCTACGATCTCGGCCTGCCGACCTGGCCGTTCTTCGCGGTGGCCTGGGCGGGCGACGTCTCGGCCGTGGTGCTGATCGCCATCCGCACCTACCGCCTGATCTTCCATCCCGAGGATCTCCACGGCGCGAGCACGGCGCCAGAATGATCCCGTCTCCATGAGCGCCGACGCCGTCGCCATCCTGGGCTTCGTCTCGCTGTTCGCGCTGATGCTGCTGCGCGTGCCGGTCGGCATGGCGATGGGTCTGGTCGGCGTCAGCGGCTATGCCTACCTGACGGGCGGCGGGCCGGCGCTGAAGCTGATCGGCCAGACCTCGATGCGCACGGTCACCGACTACCAATTCGGTGTCATCCCGATGTTCCTGCTGATGGGCGCCTTCGTGTCGAACTCGGGGGTGAGCCGCGAACTGTTTCGTGCCGCCAACACCGTGGTCGGCCACTGGCGCGGCGGCCTGGGGCTCGCCACGGTGTTCGCCTGCGGCGGCTTCGCTGCCATCTCGGGCTCCTCGGTCGCTACCGCCGCCACCTTTTCGACCGTGGCCTATCCCGAGATGCGCCGCTACGGCTACCCCAAGAGCTTCGCCACCGGCGTGATCGCGGCCGGCGGCACCTTGGGCGCCATGCTGCCGCCCTCGACCGTGCTGGCCGTCTACGGGCTCATCACCCAGCAGGATATCGGCAAGCTGTTCCGCGCCGGCATCGGCCCCGGACTGCTGGCCATGCTGATGTACATGGCGACCATCGCCGTGATCTGCCGGGTGAAGCCCGACTTCCTGCCGACCGTGCCCAAGGCGACGTGGGCTGAAAGAGTCGCCGGCATGCGTGACGTATGGGCGCCGATCCTGCTGTTCGTGCTGGTGATCGGCGGCCTCTATGGCGGCGTCTTCACGCCGACCGAGGCGGGCGGCGTGGGCGCAAGCGGCGCCTTCCTGCTGGGCATCCTGCGCCGCCGTCTCGACAAGGCGGGGATCCGCGCCTCGCTGCTGCAGGCCACGCGCACCGCGGCGGCGGTCTTCACCGTGCTGATCGGCGCGCTGCTGTTCGGCTACTTCCTCACCATTACCCAGGTGCCGCAGAAGGTGACGGAGTTTCTGACCGGCCTCGGCATCGGCGCCTACGGCGTGCTGGCCATCATCAT
>DATHNU010000722.1:0-7579 GCA_035485695.1 Reyranella sp.
GTCTTGTCGGCGCAGAAGCCCTTGTGGTCGGCCACGTGGCTGCCGTTGATCCACACGCCATGCAGGCCGACCGCCGACGTGGTGAGCCGCGCCGCGCCCGCCGGGAGGTCGTGCGCCCGCCGCTTGGCGCCGCGCGCCACCGTCTTCGGATCGAACAGCATGAGGTCGGCGGCATAGCCCTCGCGCAGCAGGCCGCGGTTCTTGATGCCGAACAACTTTGCCGGCTGGCCGGTCAGGCGATGCACGGCCTGCGGCAGGTCGAGCACGCCGAGATCGCGGCTCCAATGGCCCATCAGGTGCAGGCCGAAGCCGGCGTCGCAGAAGAAGGTGAGGTGCGCCCCCGCGTCGCTCAGCGAGATGTGGGTGTTGGGGTCGGCCAGGATCCTGCCGACGGCCTTCTCGTCATTGTGCAGGAGCTGGGCCACGAACGAGGTGTCGAGGTTCTCCGACAGAGCGAAGTCGAGGATGAAGTCGAGCGGCTCCTTGCCCGCCTTCTTCGCCAGCTCGGCCAGGGTCGCGCCTTCCATCGCCTGGTTCTCGGCCTTTGCGGTTTCGACCACGAAGAGCTTGTCCCATTCGCCGTTGAACACCATGCGGCCGCGCGCCGCCTCGAGTTCGCGGCGCACCGCATCGCGCCATGACGGATCGCGATAGACCTTCTTCAGCGCCTCCTCGCCATGCGCCGCCATGGCCGGCTTCCACGACTGCATGCTCTCGAACAGGTAGGGGCTCTTGAAGGTGAAATCCATGCTCAGCGGGCAGCACGAGGTCTGGGCCACGAGCTGATGGCCGCGCGAACGGGCGGCGTTCACCTGGTCGAGCGTGTTGAAGGCCGCGGTCGGGTTGGTGTTGGAATGGAAGAGCGCCGCGATCACCACCGGCCGCCTGGCCTCGACCGCCAGCTCCTCGAGATAGGGGATCGAGGTCTTGCTGCCCTTGGTCAGCATGTAGACGCCGTTGCCGCTCTCGGCCATCGCCTTGACCAGCGCGCGCAGCTCGCGGTCGTCGGCGAGGCGCGAGGGCATGGGCGTGCCGCCCTCGCCGTTGTGCGCTTCGGCGGTCGAGGAGGCAAAGCCCACGGCGCCCGCCGCCATGGCCTCGCGCACCTGGTCCGCCATCTGGCCGATCTCCGCGTCGGTCGCCGTGCGCTCCGTCGCCTCCGCGCCCATCACGAAGGTGCGGATGGCCGAATGACCGGCGAAGCAGGCGACGTTGGGGCCGACGCCCTGGCTCTGCAGCATGTCGAGATACTGCGGGAAGCTCTCGAAGCCCCAGCGGATGCCGGCGCGCAGCGCGTCGAGCGACATGCCCTCGACATGGGTCAGGTGACGCATCGTGAGGTCGCGGTCGGCGGGCTTGCAGGGCGCGATGGTGAAGCCGCAATTGCCCATCACCGCCGTGGTGACGCCGAGCGCCGGCGAGGGATCGACGAAGGGATCCCAGGTGATCTGCGCATCGTAATGCGTATGGCCGTCGATGATGCCGGGTGCCAGGGCCAGCCCGTCGGCCTTCACCGTCTCCTTGGCCGCACCCAGCGTGCCGCCAATCGCGGTGATCTTGCCGTTGGTGACTCCGAGGTCGCCGCGCACCGGCGCATTGCCGGCGCCGTCGTAGATCTCCGCATCCTTGATGACCAGGTCGAACAACCGGTTTCCTCCGTTGCCGCCATGTTGGTCGCGGCGCACTGCGTTTTCCAGCGTCATCGGCGTTAAAGTGAGCCATGACCGATGCAAACGACGAAGCCCTGCTGCGCCACCTGGTCGTGACCTTGTCTTCCGTGCCCGGGGTCGAGGCGATCGCATTGGGCGGCTCGCGCGCCCGTGGCACGGCCGTGGCCACGTCCGACTACGATATCGGCCTCTATTATCGAGCGAACCAGCCGATCGACGTCGCGGCACTGAGCGAGGTCGCGACCACCCTCGACGATCGCGGCGCCGAGGCCTCCGTCACGCCGATCGGTGGTTGGGGGCCGTGGATCGATGGTGGCGGCTGGCTGGTGGTGGATGGCGTCCATGTCGACCTGCTCTATCGCGACATCGACCGCGTGGCGGCCGCGATCGACGACGCCCATGCCGGCAAGGTCGAGCGCTTCTATCAACCCGGCCATCCGCATGCCTTCCTGCCCACGATCTACATGGGCGAGGCGGCCTCGGCCCGCCTCCTGCACGATCCGGCGGGCACGCTCGCCGCCCTGCAGCGCCGCACGGCGCCCTATCCGGCCGCGCTCGCCAGGGCGTTGCGCGAGCGCTTCGAATGGGAAGCCGAGTTCTCGCTCGCCAATGCGCGCAAGAGTCTCGATCGCGGAGACGTCTCCTACTTGGCGGGCTGCGCCTTTCGCGCCGTCGCCTGCCTCTGCCAGACCCTGTTTGCCCTGAACGGTGTCTATCTCCTGAACGAGAAGGGCGCGGTGGCGGCAGTCGACGGCTTTGTGCGCCGGCCGCCTGACTTCGCGCATCGGATCGCCGCTGTCTTCGCCGATCTCGGATCGGGGGAACACGCCTTGGGTCTCGACCGGCTGGAGGCGCTGGTCGGCGAGACGAAATCGCTCTCCAGCGCCGCCGGGCTGTCGAAGCAGAGCAGCGCTACAGGGTGCCGTGATCGTCGCAAATGACGAAGCCCTGACCCGACGGGTAGTCCGGTCGACCACGGTGAGTTATCCCCAAGTAAAACTTGGATTTACGTAAGTATCACTACGATATGTGCTTAAGATGTCGTAGGATCTCGAAATAACTTAAGGAGATCCACGACTATGATCCCTGTCCGTCCCCAGTCCGGCTTCAATGTCGTACCCGAGCAGGCGGTTCCCGGTTTTCGAGTCAGCCCGTCCGATATCGAGCCTGAGCCGGGCTTCAATGTCGTACCCGAGCAGATCCCCGGATTTCGGGTCGAGCCGTCCGATGGCAACCCGTATGCGGACATCCAACCCGTCAAGGACCCGCTTCGCTGTAGCGGTCCCAACTCCGATTGCGCGGACTGGTACGGCAAGAAATATAAGTCGAATGGCACCTTTCGCGATATCGAGGTACCTCCATTCCGGCTCTGCCCTGACTGCTTTCTAAAGACATACAAGAGGCCCGGAGGCGCGGACGACACTTATCTGTTTCCGCCAAGTCTGTTCGCGCCAGGCGGTTCCAACTCAGAGACCGGCGACGGTCAACCAATGACCGTCTTCTCCTCGACCACATAGCTCTTGATGTGGCCGATGAACTTCGCGCCGTCGGCATGCAGCGCCTTCATCTCGGGCGTGCGCGCCGCGGCTTCGAGCGCCGCCTGGTCGTCGAACCATAGTTCGGCGACGCCATCGATCTCGACCGCAGTCGTCGGTATGTCGGGACGTGTGCGCTCGCCGTCGATGTGGTTCTGCACGTAGCGGCGCAGCCCCGGCACGGCCAGCGCCAGCGGCGCATGGATCTCGACCCAGTGCTTCATGAATTGCTCGTGCGTCCAGCCATCCTTGCGCGTGAGCAGGCCGATCGTCTTGATCATGATGGGCGCTTTCCTCCGGTCGGGTTAGTATGGGCCATGATCCGCTTCCTCGCGATTGCATTCCTGGTGTTGTTTGCCGGCAATGCGTCGGCCGAGAACGTGCGCTTCCCCAGCGTCGCGGTCGGCACCAGCGCGGCCGGACCGGAGATCACGGGCTGGCTCTATCGGCCAAGCGGTGCCGGGCCTTTCCCGGCGATCGTGCTGGCCCACACCTGCGGCGGCGTCAGCGAGCATACCGACGTGTGGGGAAAGCTGCTGGCAAGCTGGGGCTACGTCGTCGTCGCCCCTGATTCGTTCGGACCACGCGGCGTGAAGTCGGTGTGCGGCCGCGGCAACGTCGTCAACGGCAGCATGCGCGTGGCCGACGTGGCCGGCGCGCTCGACTTCCTGAACGTCCAGCCGTTCGTGCGCCGGGGCGACATCGGTCTGATCGGCCACAGCCATGGCGGCTGGACGGTGATGCGGGCGGTGCAGCAGAGCTATGATCTTGCGTCGCGCGGGCTGAAGGCCGCCGTCGCCTACTATCCGTCCTGCGCGCCGCAGTTCGACCGCGACGTCGCTGTGCCTCTCCTGATCCTGATCGGCGACAAGGACGATTGGACCCTCGCCGCCAACTGCCGAAAGCTGCAGGCGGCAGGTTTCGCCCGGCCCGAGCTGGTCGATGTCGTCTACTATCCCAACGCCTATCACAGTTTCGACAGCAAGGTGCTTGATCGCACGATCACCGTAGCGGACGGCAAGAGCCACCACCTGGCCTACGATCCGGCAGCCGCGCCCGACGCTGAAGCGCGCACCAGGGCGTTCTTCGACAAGTATCTCAATCGACGGTGATCTTTGTCGTCTTTGCGAGCTCCCGCCACTGCGCGATCTCCCGCGCGATCTGCGCGCCGAACTCGTCCGGCCCGCTGCCGACCGGCTCGACGCCGTCCTTGTCGAAGCGCGCCCGGGTCTCGGGCAGGGCAACGAAGCGCTGGGCGGCCGCCGCCAGCTTCCGGACCACCGCGTCGGGCGTCGCGGCCGGCGCGACGAGGCCCATCCACAGATAGCCTTCGAAGCCCGGCAGGCTTTCGGCCACGGTCGGCACGTCGGGAAGGTGCTTCAGGCGCCGGGCGCTGGTGACCGCGAGCACAGCCAGCTTGCGGTCGGCGATGAACTGCGCCGACTGCGTGTAGTTGTCGAGCTTGGCCTGCACCTGGCCCGCCACCAGGTCGGCCAGCGCCGGTGCGGCCCCGCGATAGGGCACGTTGGTGATCTGGAACTTCTCCTTCAGCATCAGCAGTTCCATCGTGACGTGCGGCAGCGTGCCGTTGCCGGCCGAGGAGACGTTGATCTTGCCTGGATTCTGACGGGCGTAGTCGATGAAGCCTTGGAAGGTCGCCACCGGCAGCGACGGATGCGTCACCAGCAGCATCGGGATCTGGCCCACGTTCGAGACCGCCCGCAGGTCCTTTTCGGTGTCGTACGGCATGGTCGAACGGAACGCCGCGTTGATCGTGTGGTTGGGCGTGGTCAGGAGCAGCGTGTAGCCGTCGGCCGGAGCCTTGGCGACGATCTCCCCGGCGATCACGCCGCCCGCGCCGGTCTTGTTGTCGACCACCACCTGTTGCCCGAACTCGGCCGACAGCCGCTCGGCCATCAGCCGCGCCACCACGTCGGTGACGCCGCCGGGCGGGAAGGGCACGACTAATCGGATCGGCTTCTCGGGGTACTCGGCCCTCGCTCCGGTGATGGGAGCGAGGGCAAGGCTCAGGACGACGGCGAGCAGCCGCCGGTACAAACGCGGTTGGGCCATCGACGCTAGCGGGCGGGCGCCAGCTCGGGTGCGCGCTGACTGGGCGTGATGATGTCGGGGATATGCAGGAAGAGCGCGCACACCACCGCCGACACCAGGCTGAGCAGCGCCAGCCCGTAGAGGCCGCCGGCGTAGCTGCCGGTCAGGTCTTTCATGACGCCGACCCACCACGGCCCGAAGAAGCCGCCGAGATTGCCAATCGAGTTGATCCAGGCGAAGCCGGCGGCCAGCGCCGTGCCGCTCAGGAACATCGGCGGCATGGCGAAGAACGGACCCTTCGATCCGTAGAATCCCATCGCCGCCAGCGACATGCCGACCATCGACCACCAGGTTCCCATGGTCAGGCCGGCGATCACCAGCCCGCCGGTCGACAGGATGCAGGCGATGAGCAGGTTCCAGCGCCGCTCGTTCATCCGGTCGGAGATGCGGCCCCATACCACCAGCGAGATGCCGCCGCAGATATAGGGGATCATGGTCAGCCAGCCGACCGTCATGTTGTCGGACTGGCCGATCGATTTGATGATCTGCGGAATGAAGATCAGCATGCCGAGGCTTGCCGTGACGATGCCGATATAGTTCAGCGCCAGCAGCAGCACCTTGGGATTGATCATCGATTCGAACAGCGAATAGATCCGCACCGCCTCCTTGGCCTTGTTCTCGCTGGCGATCTTCGCGACCAGCCAATCGCGTTCCTGCTGCGTCAGGAACTTGGCCTGATGCGGCTTGTCGGTCAGGACGAAGTAGGTGGCGATGCCGATGAGGACCGTCGGGATGGCCTCGGCGAGGTACATGATCTGCCAACCGCGCAGGCCGAACAGGCCATCCAGGCTCATCAGCCCCGTCGAGATCGGCGCTCCGAACGCCACCGCGATCGGCAGGCCGACCAGGAAGCCCGAGACGATGCGCGCGTGATGGCGCGCCGGGAACCAGTAGGTGAAGTAGAGGATGAGGCCGGGGAAGAAGCCCGCCTCGGCCATGCCGAGCAGGAAGCGCACGACGCCGAAGCTGGTGGCGCTGGTCACGAAGGCGGTGGCGCCGGCGAAGATGCCCCAGGTGATCATGATGCGGGCGATCCACAGCCGCGCGCCCACCTTCTCCAGGATGACGTTGCTCGGCACTTCGAACAGGAAATAGGCCCAGTAGAAGGTGCCGACGGCGAAGCCGAAATCGCCCGCCGACATGTGGAGGTCGTCGCGCATGGTGAGCGCGGCAAAGCTGACGTTGATGCGATCGATGTACGCCAATACGTAGGACAGCATCGCAAACGGCAGCAGCCGCATGTAGACCTTACGCATGGTGGAAGCTTCGAGTGCCGCGTCCATAGCCGATCCTCCCAGATCGTTGTCGCCTCCGACTTATGCGTCGGATGGTCGATGTTCAGTGATGACTCGTACGCAGTCTCCAACAGTCACGCTTCGACCCGGTCACGCTAGCAAACCTGCTGGGGGCGCGCCACTCCAGTGGCGCGTCATGGTCGTGATCCACGGAAGATCGCGCCACTGGAGTGGCGCGCCCCCAGCGCGCTAGCGGCCTCCGGCGAGCCCCATCTGGCGGCTGAGCAGGACCAGGGACTCGTAGATCACGTGGGCGCACAGATGGGCGGCCATCCCGTTCACGTCCTGCGGCGGGCTCACCGTGTTGACGTCGACGGCCACGATGTTGAGGTCGGTCAGGCAGCGCAGCAGGTCGATGCCCTCGCGGGCCGACAGCCCGCCCCAGGACGGCGTGCACACGCCCGGCGCGCAGGACGGATCGAACACGTCCATGTCGAAGCACAGATAGACCGGCCGCTTGCCGACCTTGTCGCGAAACTCGGCCATGCGCTGTGCGAAACCGCCGCGCACCAGCTCGTCGAGCGACACGATCTTGTAGCCGAGGCTCATGGCGCGCGGCACGACGCCCTGGGCGTAGGTCGTGCTGCGGATGCCGACATGCCAGGAGAATTCCGGATCGATCAGGCCTTCCTCGGCAACGTGGGTAAATTGCGTGGCCGAGTTGTACTTTTCCTCCTCGCCGTAGGGATAGGAGTCGGTGTGCGAGTCGATGTGGAGCGCCGCCATCTTCGGGTATTTCTTGCCCACGGCGCGGGCGACCGGGACGGTGACCGAGCCGTCGCCGCCGATGGTGACAGGAACCGCACCCGCCGCGACGATGCGGTCCACCGCCTGCTCGGTGCGCTCGAAGGCATCGACGATCTTCGACGGCGTGAGCTTGACGTTGCCGCAATCGACCAGCCCCAGCGCCGCCACCGGATCGAAGTCGGCATGGGTGGGATTGAAGCGCCGCATCAGCGCCGATTGC
>DATHNU010000723.1:0-9261 GCA_035485695.1 Reyranella sp.
ATGAAGACGCCGAGCTCGCCCGGCTCGGTGAAGTCGACCTGCGCGGTGAAGAAGGTGCAGGCCGCGATCCGGTCGTCGCCGCGCGCCGCCATGTAGGCCAGCGTCGCCGCCATCAGGGTGCCGCCGATGCAGTAGCCGATCGCCGAGACCTGGCGCTGGCCGGTCGCCTTCTCGATGGCGTCGAGCGCGGCCAGGGGCCCGCGCTTCATGTAGTCGTCGAAGGCGAGCTTGGTCAGGTGCTCGTCGGGATTGACCCACGACACGACGAACACCGTGTAGCCCTGTTCGGTCGCCCACTTGATGAACGAGTTCTCGGGCTTGAGATCGAGGATGTAGAACTTGTTGATCCACGGCGGCACGATCAGCAGCGGCATCGTGTAGACTTCCGCGGTCGTCGGCGCGTACTGGAGAAGCTGGATCAGTTCGTTCTGGAAGACGACCTTGCCGGGCGAAGTGGCGACGTTCTCACCGACCTTGAAGGCCTTCATGTCGGTCTGGCGGATGGCGAGCCGGCCCTTGCCGCGCTCGAGGTCGGTCAGGAGATTCTGCAGGCCCTTAACCAGGTTCTCGCCCTTGGACTCGACGGTGGCCTTCACGACCTGCGGGTTGGTGAGCGCGAAGTTGGACGGCGACAGCGCGTCGATGAACTGGCGCGTGTAGAAGTCGACCTTCTGGGCGGTCTTGTCGTCGACGCCCTCGACCTCGTTGACGGTGTGCTGCAGCCAGCGCGCGGTGAGCAGGTAGGACTGCTTCAGATAGTCGAAGACGACCTCGTCCTTCCATGCCGGGTCGGTGAAACGCTTGTCGCCCTTGGCGGGCTCGGCCACCGGCTCGACCGGCTGGCCCATCATGCGCTGGGCGGTGACCTGCCACAGCTTCATGTATTGCTGCCACAGCTCCATCTGCGCCTGAAGCACCCGGTTGGGGTCGGCCATCATCTTGGCCGTGAAGTCCATGAAGGTCTGCGTGAGATGCAGCGGGTCGGCGGGCTGCTGGCCGTCGGCCTTGTAACGTTCGGCGAAATCCTGCAGCAGCTTCTGGCTGCGCTCGGCGATGTCTTTGAGGGCCGTCTGCATCCGTTCCGATTCGGCTGGCGACAGCCCCGGGATGGCCGTTGGGGTCGGCGTCTCCGACATGCGTTTCCCCTTCCGAATCATTGCCTTTGAGGCGTTTCTTGCGATATTTCCAGCAGCCCGGTACCATGGCTTGTGCCCATCGTCCCAGGCTGCCGATTTCCCTTTCATAGGTAGGCTGCGATAACAGACGGGTCAAATTGCTCTTGGGCGAAGGACAGCGGGTGACGACGATGTGGCGACAACGGGACGTGATGGGCAGCTTCCGCCTGTGGCGAAGCCTGCTCGGCCTGTCCGCCCTTGTCCTCCTGTCGGGCTGCGGCTGGTTCGGCGGAGGCAACCATCTCGAGAGCCAGAAGCTGCGGCCTGGTGCCGACCACAGTGTCGCCGCCAGTGGCGCGCTGCCGTCGGCTAATCCGGGTCGTCAGTACGAACCGGGATATGTCGCCACCGACGAAACGCGCACGCCGCGCGTCGGCTCGATCGTTGCGGCCAAGGGGGGCCAGAAGGCCCAGAAGGAAGCGACCGAGAAGGAGACCGCGGAGCGCGACGCCAAGGAGCGCGAGGCACGCGAGAAGCGCGAGGCCGCCGACCGCGAGGAGAAGGCCAAGGAGAAAGAAAAAGACAAGGAGCCACCGCCCGTCGCCCGCTCGACCGTCCCAGGGTTGCCCGGAAAGCCGGCAGCGGCTGAGCGTGGCAATGCCGATTCGAGCAAGACCACGCCCGTGACGGCGCCGGGTACGACGCCGGAGCCAGCTGCGCCCGCGACGGCACCCGCGACGCCGCCCGTAACGACCGCGCCATCGCCGGCGCCTGTCACGTCTGCTCCCGTGCCGCCACCGCCGGCGAACACGACACCGCCCGCGCCGGAACCTCCGGCGCCGTCGCGCACGTCGTTGCCGCCGCCGCCTGATGCGCCTGCCGCTGCTTCGGCATCACCGTCGCGCTGGGCGCCGCCTGGCGGTGTCACGCCGGCCGTCGCCACGGCCGATCAGCGCGCTGGCCTCACGCAAGCGAGCGTCGCTCCGGGAAGTGCCGTGCCGTCGCCAGCCGCGGCTCAGCCATCGCCACCCGCTCAAGCCTCGAGCGCCGTGCCCGAAGTCGCACCTGTTCCGGCACCTGCCGCTGCGCCACCACGCCCAACCGATCCGAACAAGGCCTTCGAGCCGCCGCCCGGTTGGGCGGCGCCGGCCCGGGCTGCCGCGCCGCCGCCGGCTCCCGCACCATCACCGCCCGCACCGAGCGAAGCGAAGGCGGCTCCGCCAGCGCCCGTCGTTGTGCCGCCACGTCCCGCCGACTCCAGCAAGGCGTTCGTTCCGCCGGCAGGCTGGACGCCGCCGGAGCAGGCGACACGAGTAGCGGCTGCCGCGCCGTCACCGGCGCCAGTGCCCACGCCCGCACCGATCCCGACCCCAAGTCAGGCGAATGCGTCTCCAGTGGCGCCTGTCGTTGTGCCGCCACGTCCCGCCGATCCCAACAAGGCGTTCGTTCCGCCGGCGGGCTGGACGCCGCCGGAGCAGGCGACACGAGTAGCGGCCGCTGCGCCGTCACCGGCGCCGGTGACGACGCCAGCACCGATCCCGACACCGGATCAGGCGGTAGCGTCGCCGGCGGTGCCCGCTGTTCCGCCGCCGCCGCGTCCCGCCGATCCCAACAAGGCGTTCGTTCCGCCGGCGAGCTGGACGCCGCCCGGCCAGGCGACAAGCGTAGCGGCTGCCGCGCCGCCACCGACTCCGGCGCCCACGCCAGCAGCGGTGCCCACGCCCAGCCAGGCGATGGCGCCGCCGGCACCTGTCGTTCCGCCGACACGGTCGGCCGATCCCAACAAGGCGTTCGTGCCACCGGCGGGCTGGATGCCGCCGGGCCAGGTCGTGGCGTCGGCGCCCGCACCAAGCCAGGCGGTGCTGCCGCCGGCAGTGCCTGCCGCTGCATCGACACGGTCGGCCGATCCCGACAAGGCGTTCGTTCCACCGCCCGGTTGGACGCCGCAGCCGGCGACGCAGATGGCAGCCGCCGCGCCGCCGACCGGAGCGCCGGTGCAAGTCGCGGTGATCCAGTTCGGGCCGATGTCGGTCGAGCTCAATGGCAAGGACCAGGCGGTGCTGGCGCGCGTGGCGCAGGCCCAGCGCAGCAACGGCGGCAAGGTGCGCATCGTGGCGCACTCGGCGCAGGACGCCGCCGGCTCGTCGCCCGAGGTCCTGGCGCGCGACAATTTCGAAGTGTCGCGGCAGCGCGCGATCGCCGTCGCCAACCAGCTCATGCGGTTGGGTGTACCGGCCAACCGCATTGCCGCCGAAGCGGCCTCCGACGAGGAGCCGGCCTACGAGACCAACACGGCCCGCGGCATCGCCGCCAATCGACGCGCCGAGATCTTCGTCGAATTCTAGCGCGCAAGGAAAAAGACCAATGGACGATTCGGAATTCCACCGGCTGAAGCGCCTGCCGCCCTACGTGTTCGCGGAAGTGAACGCCATGAAGGCGCGCGCCCGCGCCGCCGGCCAGGACGTGGTCGATCTCGGCATGGGCAACCCCGACCTGCCGACGGCGCCGCACATCGTGGCCAAGCTCGCCGAGGCCGCCGGCAACCCGCGCGCCCACGGCTACTCGGCGTCGCGCGGCATCCCCGGCCTGCGCAAGGCGCAGGCGGCCTATTACGCGCGCCGTTTCGGGGTCGAGCTCGATCCCGAGAACGAGATCATCGTCACGCTTGGCTCGAAGGAGGGCCTCGCCAACCTGGCACAGGCCATCACCTCGCCCGGCGACATCGTGCTGGTGCCCAACCCCAGCTATCCGATCCATCCGTACGGCTTCATCATCGCCGGCGGCTCGGTGCGGCACATCCCGGTGCCGGGCAGCACTTCGCTCGAGGAATTCCTGCCGGCGCTCGAGCGCGCGGTGCGCCACACGGTGCCCAAGCCGATCGCGCTGGTGCTGAACTATCCGTCGAATCCCACGGCGCAAGTCGTCGATCTCGATTTCTATGGCGCGATCGTCGATTTCTGCAAACGACACGACATCTGGATCCTGAGCGATCTCGCCTATGCCGAGATCTATTTCGACGGCGTGCCGCCGCCGTCGGTGCTGCAGGTGCCGGGCGCGCGCGACATCGCCGTCGAGTTCACTTCGATGAGCAAGACCTATTCGATGGCGGGCTGGCGCATCGGCTTCGCCGCCGGCAACAAGACGCTGATCCAGGCGCTCAGCCGCATCAAGTCGTACCTCGACTACGGCGCCTTCACGCCGATCCAGGTCGCCGCAACGGCGGCGCTGAACGGCTCGCAGGATTGCATCGTCGAGGCGCGCACCACCTATCAGGAACGGCGCGACGTGCTGATCGAGGGTCTGGCGGCCGCCGGCTGGGCGCTGCCCACGCCGCAGGCCAGCATGTTCGCCTGGGCGCCGATTCCCCGGGAGTTCGCCGAGCTGGGCTCGCTCGCCTTCTCCAAGGTCCTGCTGACGCAAGCCAATGTAGCGGTATCGCCGGGCATCGGCTTCGGCGAGCACGGTGACGCGCATGTGCGCATCGCGCTGGTCGAGAACAAGCACCGCATCCGCCAGGCCATCCGCAACATCCGCCAGGTGATGGCCGATCCCGGCCGCGCCATCGACCTCTACCTGCGCGGGGTCGGTGACAACATTACGCCGATCAAGGCTCGCGCCTGACCGCATCCTGTCGTATCAGCCCGTCCATGAATTCATCCCTTAGAATCGGCATTGCCGGCCTCGGTACCGTGGGCTCGGGCGTCGTCAAGCTTTTGGCCGAGCATGGCAGCCTGCTGTCGCTGCGCGGCGGCCGCAGGCTCAAGCTGGTCGCGGTGAGCGCGCGCCGCAAGGCCAGGAAGCGCGACATCGACCTCTCCGGCGTGCGCTGGGAGAAGGATCCGCTGGCGCTTGCCGCGGCGCCCGACATCGACGTCGTGGTCGAGCTGATCGGCGGCTCGGGCGGCGTGGCGCGCCGTCTGGTGCAGACCGCGCTGCGTTCGGGCAAGCACGTGGTCACCGCCAACAAGGCGCTGCTGGCCATGCACGGCTGGGAGATCGCGGCGCTGGCCGAGAAGCGCGGCCGGATCCTCGCCTTCGAGGCGGCGGTCGCGGGCGGCATCCCGATCATCAAGGCGTTGCGCGAGGGCCTGGTCGGCAACCGGGTGCGTCGGCTCTACGGCATCCTGAATGGCACCTGTAATTACATCCTGACGACCATGCGCGAGACCGGCCGCGACTTCGACGTCGTGCTGGCCGAGGCGCAGGCGGCGGGCTACGCCGAGGCCGACCCGAGCTTCGACGTCGACGGCATCGACGCCGCTCACAAGCTCGCGGTGCTGACCGGCGCGGCGTTCGGCGCGCGGGTGAATTTCGCCGGCGTGCATGTCGAAGGCATTCGCCACGTCACCTCGATGGACATCCAGTTCGCCGAAGAACTGGGCTACCGCATCAAGCTCCTGGGGCTGGCGCGCGAAACCCGATACGGCATCGAGCAGCGCGTGCATCCCTGCATGGTGCCGCTCGCCGCGCCGATCGCCCATATCGAGGGCGTGTTCAATGCCGTCGTCGTCGAAGGCGATTTCGTCGGCACCACGATGTTCCAGGGCCGCGGTGCAGGGCAGGGACCGACCGCCTCGGCCGTCGTCGCCGACCTGGTCGACGTGGCGCGCGGGCGCCACATGCCGGCCTTCGTCGTGCCGGCGGCACGTCTGGCCGACAAGAAGATCTCGCCGATGGATCGCCATCAGGGCGCCTACTACATGCGCCTGATGGTGCAGGACCGGCCGGGCGTGATCTCGGCGGTGTCGGGGGCGCTGGCCCAGGAGCGCATCTCGCTCGAATCGATGCTCCAGCGCGGACGCTCGCAGTCCGGCGAGGTGCCGGTCGTGCTGACCACGCACGAGACCGAAGAAGCGGCGATGCGGCGCGCGCTGGCGCGGATCGCGAAGTTGAAGGCGGTGGCCGAAGAGCCCTGCCTGATCAGGATCGAAGCGTTTTAGACGGCGCAGTGAGACGCCGACGGAGGAAGCGATGGCTGATACGGGGAAAATGGACCGCAATCTGGCGCTCGAGGCGGTCCGCGTCACCGAGGCGGCGGCACTCGCCGCCTCCAAGCTGATGGGCCGTGGTGACGAGAAGATGGCCGACCAGGCGGCGGTCGACGCCATGCGCACGACTCTCAATTCGCTGGCCATCGAAGGCACGGTGGTGATCGGCGAGGGCGAGCGCGACGAGGCGCCGATGCTCTATATCGGCGAGAAAGTCGGGGCCGGCGGCCCCAAGATCGACATCGCGCTCGACCCGCTCGAAGGCACAACCATCACCGCCAAGGGCCTGCCCAATGCGCTGGCCGTCATGGCGATGGCCGAGCATGGCGGGTTCCTCAATGCACCCGACGTCTACATGGACAAGATCGCGGTCGGCGGCGGCCTGCCCGAGGGCATCGTCGATCTCGACAAGACCCCCAAGCAGAACCTTGCCGATCTCGCCAAGGCCAAGAAGATCGACGTCGCCGACCTCGTGGTCTGCATCCTCGACCGGCCGCGCCATTCCGAGCTTATCGCCAAGGTGCGCGAGGCGGGTGCCCGCATCATGCTGATCGGCGACGGCGACGTGTCGGGTGTGATCGCCACCTCGACCGGCGATTCGGGCATCGACATCTACATGGGCTCGGGCGGCGCGCCGGAGGGTGTCTTGGCGGCGGCGGCGCTGCGCGCCATCGGTGGCCAGATCCAGGGCCGCCTGCTGTTCCGCAACGACGACGAGAAGGCACGCGCCCGCAAGTGGGGCATCACCGATCTCAACCGCAAATACTCGATGACCGACATGGCCAAGGGCGACGTGATGTTCGCGGCGACCGGGGTCACCTCGGGCTCGATGCTGAAAGGCGTCCGCCGTTTCCATAACGGCGCGGAGACGCATTCGATCGTCATGCGCTCGAAGACCGGCACGGTGCGCTGGGTGTCCGCCCATCACAATTTCACGATCAAGACTGGCCTGCCGAGCTGGGCGTGATCATGATGGCCGGATGCGCGCGGTTCTGATCGCTTGTGTCCTGGCCCTTCTCGCCGTGCAGGGGGCGGTGGCGGAGGACGGTTGCCGTCAATTCGCCTGGCCGGTCGATCGCGAACTCGAACTGTTCTCCGACGGCTTCGTGGCCGATGTCGAAAGCGAATCGGCGCTGCCCAAGGACGGTGTCTTCTCGCTGCTGCTGCAGCCGGTCGCCACGGTTATCTACACTGTGGCGCCCGAGCGCGGTCGCGACGGCGGTCTGGGCGGCACAGTCACGCTCGAGTGGATCTCGGCCGGTCGCTATCAGGTGACGCTGTCGGGCGATGCGTGGATCGACGCCCTGCAGAACGAGCGGCGCCTGCCGGTGCTCGCCTCGACCAGCCGCGGCGACTGCCCGGGCGTCCGCCAGAGCGTGCAGTTCGAGGTCGATAGCCTGCCGCTCACCCTGCAGGTCAGCGGCGCCACGGTGCGCCGCCTCAATATCGCGGTGCTGCGGGCGCGGTGAGTTATGTCCACAGCCGCCTGGGCTATGGTGGTGGCATGCCTTCCGAAACCCGCGCGCCAAGAGCGGCCTTCCTCGGCGTCGAGCAGTCGCTGACCGGCCGGCGATGGGCGGCGCGGCTCGGCGACGAGCGGGCCGCGCTTGCCATCGCCCAGCGCCATGGCCTGCCCGACGCCGTGTCGCGGCTGCTCGCGGCGCGCGACGTCGGCCTCGAGGACGTCCCGGATTTCCTCGATCCGACGCTTCGCAAGTTCCTGCCTGATCCGTCGCATCTCAAGGACATGGACGCGGCCGTGGCACGGCTGGTGCGCGCGGTGCGCGAAGGCGAGCGCATCGTCGTGTTCGGCGACTACGACGTCGACGGCGCCACTTCGTCGGCACTGCTGCTGCGCTTCTTTCGCGCCGTCGGCGGCAATATCGGGGTCTACATCCCCGACCGCCGGCGCGAAGGCTACGGCCCCAACGCGCCCGCCCTGCTGAAGCTCCGGCAGGAGGGCGCCGCCGTGGTGGTCACGGTCGATTGCGGCGTGACGGCCTTCGAGCCGCTGGCCGAGGCAAGGCGCGCCGGCCTCGACTTGATCGTGATCGATCACCACCAGGCCGAGATCGCGCTGCCCGAGGCGATCGCCGTCGTCGATCCCAACCGGATCGACGATGCCAGCCCGCACAAGCAGATGGCGGCGGTCGGCGTGGCGTTCCTGCTTTCGGTCGGCGTCAACCGCGCGCTGCGCGAGGCAGGCTGGTACGGCGCAGATCGCTCCGAGCCCGACCTCAGGCAATGGCTCGACCTCGTGGCGCTGGGCACGGTGTGCGATGTCGTGCCGCTCACCGGGGTCAATCGCGCCCTGGTGCGCCAGGGCCTGCTGGTGATGGCGCAGCGCGGCAATGCCGGGCTGGCCGCACTGGCCGACGTCGCGCGCCTCAAGGAGACGCCCGGCGCCTATCATCTGGGCTTCATGCTGGGGCCGCGGGTCAATGCCGGCGGCAGGGTGGGGCAGGCCGATCTCGGCGCGCGGCTGTTGTCGAGCGACGATGCGCACGAGGTTGGCGCGTTGGCACTGCGCCTCGACGAATTCAACGCCGAGCGCCGCGCCATCGAGCGCGCGGTCCTGGACCAAGCGATCGGCCGCATCGAAGGCCTCTACGGGCCTGACCGCAAGGGCCTGCCCGCGGCGTTGGTGGTCGAGAGCGAAGGCTGGCATGTCGGCGTGATCGGCATCGTGGCCAGCCGGCTGGTCGAACGCTACGGCCGGCCGACCTTCGTGATCGGCATGGATGGCGAGCTGGGCAAGGGCTCGGGCCGCTCGGTGCGCGGCGTCGATCTCGGCGCGGCGGTGATCGCGGCGCGCCAGTCCGGCCTGCTGGTGAATGGCGGCGGCCATGCCATGGCGGCCGGCCTCACGGTGGCGCGCAGCGCGCTGCCCGACCTTGCGAAGTTCCTCGATGAACGGATCGCACCCCAGCTGGGCGAGGCGCCGGCGGTGCGCGAGCTCGGCATCGACGCAGCGCTTGCGCCGGGCGCCGCGACGCAGGAGCTAGTCGGCATGATCGAACGCGCCGGACCGTTCGGTGCGGGCAACGCGCTGCCGCGCTTTGCGCTCACCAGCGTGCGCGTGAACTACGCGCAGCCGGTGGGCGAGGGCCATGTCCGCTGCACCCTGATCGGGGCCGAGCGCGGCCGGGTCGACGCCA
>DATHNU010000724.1:0-12794 GCA_035485695.1 Reyranella sp.
CCGGCGCGCGCGGCGGCGAGCATGTCGACGGCCGTGCTCGCCTCGTGGAGAACGGCCAGGACCGGACGCCGCGACAGCACGGCCAGGAAAAGCTTCGACGGCGTGTAATGCCGTTCGGTCGAGCCCAGCACCAGAACCGCGCTCGCCCGCAAGAGGTGATTGAGCGAATCGACGTAGCCGATGCGGTGGGGATGCTCCGTCACCGTCTCCTCGACGCCGACCTTGCGGGCCAGCGGCAGGACTTGGTGTCCCTGCGCATCGGTGGCGGACCGCCCCGTCCCGACGAAGTGCACACGCAGGCGTGCCGCGATGGTAGGAGCGATCGCCCGAAGCCGCGCCAGCCCCTGCAGAAACGCCTCGAAGATGCCGACGCCCGCGGGCAACAGCGCGCCGGCGTAGATCATGTGAAAAAGCCCGTCATCCGGATCGAAGAGAAAGGGCGCAGGCGCTGCCCGGCGCACCATGTCGAAGTCGCGCTCCGACCCGCCGATCGGCATGGCAGCGGTCAGCGCGCGCTGGGCGACGCCGGGATTGCGCTGCAGCACACCGGCGAAATAGCCCGGGGCGACGCCCGTGATCAAGGCGGCGTCGCGAACCGCCCACGGCTCCAGGACGCGCGCCAGCTTGTCGTCCGCCCAGGCCTTGCCGAACGCAGGGTGTGCTCGTGTCGATTCGCTGATCCAGGGGTCCTGGTAGTCGATGCCGTAGGGGATGCCGAACCGTCGATGGATCATCCGCCCGAGCACCGACGCATAGTGCGAGGCGACGGTGATGAGGAGAAAATCGATCTTGCGGCGGGCGGCCAGGTCGCTGAGCGCCCGATAGTGCCACCACAAGGCCCGGATCCCGAGATCGCCGACCAGTCGAATGGGCCGGGTCGGCAAGGCACGCGTGTAGACGACCTCGACATCGGCGGGCACGAGTGTCGCGAGCAAAGGGTCGAGGCGCTCCTCGTAGTAGCGCGCATCGGTCGTGACGATCGTCGGCTGCCAGCCGAATTCCGGAAGGTACTGCGCCCACAGGCGCGCGCGATGGACGCCCGCGACATTGCCCGGCGGGAAGTAGGTCGAGAGCAGCGCCAGGCGCTTCATGCGGCGCCCCGATAGATCTCGAGGTAGCGGCCGACAACGGCGTCCACGGAAAAATGCCGCTCGGCCCGCTCGCGGCAGGCGGCGCGATCGATCTCGCCCAGCCGGCGCACGGCCTCGCTGCCCTGCTCGGCCGTGGTGATGAGAAATCCTTCCTGTCCGGAGCGGACGATCTCGGGCAGCGCGCCGGTCGGACAGGCGATCACCGGCGTTCCGCAGGCCAGCGACTCGGCGAACACGATACCGAACGGTTCGTTCCACTGGATCGGCACCAGCATCGCCCGCGCCCGCCCCAGCAGTTCATCCTTCTGCCGGTCGTCGACCGGTCCGACATATTCTATTCCATCGCGCCCGATCTCCGGCTCGATTTTCTGCCGCCAGTAGTCGCCCTCCGGCCCGTTATCGGCGTGATTGCCGGCGATGAGCAGAGACACGCCGCTTCGCCGCGCAATCGCAATGGCGAGATCGGCGCCCTTCACCCGCTCGACGCGGCTGAGAAAAACCAGCGGCGCGTCGTCGGCGACGGTCGGGCGGAAGGTCAATCGACCGGTGTCGACGAAATTCGGTATGGCCTGCCAGCGTCCGCCGGCGCGACGGCCGCGGCCGGCGATGTATTCGCTGCAGCCGGTGAATGTCAGGACACCCGGCGCGGCGATGCGGGCCGCCAGACCCACGGTCCGCAGGCTGGGTTCGCGCTGATACGACATGACGACTGGCCGCTTGCCGCGAAGATGCGGCAGCAGGTAGGCAAGCCGCGAAAAGCTGTGGATCGCGTCCGGCTGAAAGCGCCGCACCGCCTGCGCAAGGCACCAGGTATTGCGCAGCGTATCCGGCATGGATTGCGAGCTTTTCCCCGGCCACACGAACACACGGCTCGCCGGGCAGGTCGATCCCTTGCGCGCGATCAGGCCGACTTCGTGGCCCGCCTTCATCAAGGCGCGCACGAGCATGTCGGCGATCCGCTCGATGCCACCATAGGTGATCGGCGGGACGGCAATCTCGGGGTCTACCGTGAGCAGAATACGCATCGGCGGGCTTACGCCACCCTCATTTCCGCGCTTCCATATAGAGCGAGTAGGTACGGTGCTGTTCGCGGTCGATGCTGCCGCCCGGAAACGAGCCCTCCCGCCAAGCGACAACGCCCATCTCGTCGAAGCCGGCCGCCGCGAGCTCCTCGCCGAGCAGCTCGGCGTCGATGCCGCCATAGTGTTCGCCATCCTGCAGGAAGACATGGTTGAGCGCGGCCATCTTGGTGGCGAACGCCGTTTCAGGACGATCGCCGCCGCATCCGATCGCGTTCAGATTCGCCCATCCATCGGCAAGGTAGGCTTCGGCGTACTTGCGGGCATCAGGCACGATGATCCGCAGGATTCCGCCCGGCATCAGGCAACGGCGGCACTCGGCCAGAAAGCGCGGTCGCTCGCGCGTGGGTTCCAGGTGTTCGAAATAGTGCTCGACGTGAATGCCGCGGCAGGAATCGTTCGCCAGCGGGAGTTCCCGTCGGCAATCGATGGCCAGCGCCACCCCCGAATGGGCATGAAGATCCAGGTTGACCCATCCTTCCTGGCCAAACGGGCCACAACCGATGTTCACGAGCAGATCCCTGCCGCGCGCCAGCGCGCGCCGACGCGCCCGGTAGCGCGGGTGGAGCGTGTTGAGGAGGTTCACCCACGATGCGCTCAACTCCAGCCGCACCGTGCGAAACACCACCGGATTGAGCGGCACTCTTGGAATGAGCCAGGCGCCGATCCGCTGCTTCACGGTGGGCATGATGTCTTTCCCTGCTGCTTGAGGGCGCGCGCGACCGCGGCGAGAAACGCCCGCTGCTCGATCTGCCAATTGTAGCGAGTCCGGGCGAGCTGCCAGGCTGCCCCCTGCGCCGCCCGCAACGCCTCGGGCGAGAGCGCCCAGCGGTCGAGCTGGTCGGCAATGGTGGCGGGATCGGACAACGACACCAGCCCAGCCGCTTGTCCCAGGTCTTTGGCCAGCGCCGTCTGGGCAGGCGTGTCGCTCATCAGGACTGGCCGCCCGGCCAGCAGATAGGTGAAGATCTTGTTGGTCAGGCAGCGCCGGCGGCTCTCGCTGACATCGGCCTCGAGCGACAAGCCAACATCGTACTGGCGGGCGAATTCGATCATCCTGAAGGGCGACTCCATCGGCAGCAGCTCGACGCGGTCGCCGATCTGCAACGACTGCGCGAGCGCCACAAGGTTCTTGCCGTGTCCCCAGTGATCGCCGCCACGAACATGAAGCGTCACCCGCGCGCGCGTCCGGGCCATGGCCTGGATGAACGCTTGCAGGCCTCGGTCGGGACCGACGGTCTGCGAGAACCAATAGGCACTGAGTCCCTGCCCCGCATCGGCGTCGCGCAGCGGCGCAGGACCCTCGCCTGCCTCCGTCAGGGGAAAGACGTTCAGCACCGGTAGCAGCTCGACGCCATAAAGCTCGGCGTAAGCCTCGGCGATCATGGGCGATGCCGCCGTTCGATGCAGACACCGTGGCAGAAACTTGCCCTCGATGGTCCGCACGAGCGCGATTTCACGGGAAGCGCCGGCATCGCTGGCCCGCTCTCCGGCATGGAAATCCTCGGCATCGTAACCCAGCGCCGCGCCGTGCAATTGCGCTGCGGCAGCCGCGGCCGGCAATGCGGCGACGTAGTGGGCGATATAAAGCTCGGCGGGAACGGCGCAAGCGGCGGCCGTCAGGCCCGACGTCTGGGCACTGTACGCAGTGACCGCCAGCCATGGAGGAAAGCCGGTTGCCCGCGGACGCCAGGCTCGCGCCATCGCCTTGGCCGCCCGAGACGCCAGCCGGGCCGACAGCGAGGCAGGGCCCGCCCGCACGACAGTCCAAGGCGCTTGGGCGATGATCTCCTCATCGAAGCGACGGACAAAGGCCGTCTCATTCCCGGCGATCACCGTGACACGATAGCCCGCGCCATGCAGCGCATCGGCTTCCTTGACCACGCGCGGGTTGGAGGCCACGTGGCCTGGACTCACAAGGCAAACCGATCGGCGCATCAGCCGGCGTTCCGCGGCAGATCGAAGGCGCGGGCGATCGCGGAGGCCAGCTCGGCGCGATACGACGACCATGGGCGCTTGCGGGCCGTTTCGAGGGCCTTCGGACGCATGGCCGCCACCTCGTCGCGATGGGACGCGCACCATTCCAGCGTCGCCGCCAACTGCGCGACATCGCCGCCCGATACGATCAGGCCGTTCTCGCCGCGACCGACGATATCGGCCGCTCCCGCACGATCGGTCGTGATCACCGGCAGCCCGCGCGCGAACGCCTCGGTCACAACCATGCCAAAGCCGTCACACAAGGTCGGAAACACCAGGATATCAGCCTCGGCATAGCGACGGAACAGCTCCGATTGCGGAATCGACCCACGGAAATGAATGGACGACGGAAGATCGGCGCGCAGCCGATCGGGCAGGTCCCAGGCGCCGTAGATATCGAGTTCCGCGTCGAGGCCGCGCGTCATCCGCCAGGCTTCGAGCAGATGATGGGCGCCCTTGCGGATCGAGAACGTACCTGCCCAGAGGAAGCGAAACGGTCGACCCGCAGTTGTTGGGCTTGCGGATGCGGGCGCAGCATCGGGCGCGCCATAGGGAATCACCACCACCTTGCCGACATCGACCCCGGCCTGCTCGAAGGTCTTCAGCGTGAAGGTCGAGTTGACCACGACCAGGTCGGCAAGGGCCCATTCCTTGCGCCGGCGCGCCGATCGCTCGGCCTTCACCCGCTCGAAATAGGGTTCCGCGCGCCGCCGCAGCTCGGGGAAGGCGCGCATCTCGGCGGCAAGGAGCTGTTCGACGAAATCGTATTCCGGCGAGGGAACCTCATATATCTTTCGGATGCCCAATCGAGTCGCCGCTTCGAACGTCTCGCACGCCGAATACTCATAGCAATAGACACAAGTCGTCGAGTGATCGAGCACCCCGATCGTGCGGCGCTCCAGCGAATGGATGCCGCGATGAAACAGCCTGTCGATAAACCGTGCGTCCGCCCCGCCGCGGATCGCCGCGATACGCAACAGTTCCCACAGGGGAAAGGTATCGATAGCGTTCCAGGGCGAGGTTTTCAGCAGGCGCCGGCGAAACTCGCGATCGAGATCGGTGCCGGCCATCCTGCCCGCAACCGACAGCAGGCGTCGCCACCAGACTTCCGGCCGATCGACGTAGCCGGTCACCGCCCGGCAATACCATCCGGCCTCGCGGATCGCCTGCCCGGCCTCGCGGACGAAGATGGTGTTGATGTCAGGATGGGAAAGGACGAATCGCCCTTGGCGAACAGGTTCCACGAAAACTACTCGCCAATACCATAGCCGGAGGCTGGCCTCGCGACGGAATACATCGCGGCGCCCCGCTTGACCAGCAGCAGACTCATGGCAGCCGCCGCACCGGCGGCGCTTCCATCAACTCCGTCAGGACGAGACGAGCCACCCGGGCAAAATGTGGCCGGCGATACGTCTCGATTGCCGCCGGATCGACGCGGCCGCTGCTCAATCCTGTCTCGATCGCGCTCGACAAGGCATCGAGATCATTGGGATCGACCGTTGCGCCGACGCGGGCATCCTGGATCGCATCGTTGCTGCCATCGCCGGCACCCCCCAGCACGCGCAGGCCGCAGGCGGCTGCTTCCAGATAGACGATGCCGAAGCCTTCGGTGGCGCTCGGCATGACGAAGAGGTCAGCCAGTCGGTAGAGGTCGGGCAACTCCTCGTCCGGCACATAGCCCAGAAAACGCACGGTCTCCTGCCCAAAGCCAAGCTCGCGGGCACGGGCTTCGAGCCGCTCACGATCATCGCCGTCGCCGGCGATGACGTAGACCAGATCCGGAAAACGCGCGCGCAGAGCCGGCAGAATGGCGAAGATCGGCTCATGTCCCTTCGAGCGCTCGGTCGAGGCAAGGCGGCCGACGGTCAGCAGCACCGGGCCGCCGCGCAGGCCGAGCCGCTCGCGATAGGCGGGTGACGCGACGCCGGGTGCGAAGACATCGCGCACGGTATTGGGCAGGACGCGCACGCGATGCGGGTCGAGATTGGCCCAGCCCAGGAGACGGCGTCGCGTGACACGGCTGACCGCGGTTACGAGGTCGGCCTGTTCGACGGCGGCGCGTTTGAGCCCGCGCTGCGGCGTCCAGATATCGACACCGTGGGTCTGCAGCCAATACCGCGCCCCGAAAAAGCGCGCGAGCCCCCACGCAAGGGGGGCCATGAAGACATGGCCGCAGAAAACGACATCGATCGGGCGGTGGTGCCAGGCCACCCAGAAGGCCACCAGCGAATAAAGCATCCGGCTGAACACCGGAGGCCACTGGCGGATGTGGGCCGGCAAGGCGATACCGCTGGCGTCGCCGAGACGCGGCACGACAAGTATCTCCGCCTGATGCTCTTGCGCGTTCGGTCCCTGCTGGTCCGTCGTGACCAGAGACTCGAACAGATCCTGGTTATAGCGGGCGATGCCGCCCGGAGCGCCATAACAATCGCCGACCAAAGCAACGATACGGATGGTCATGGGCAACGTGTTGTCGTTGTCATCGATCGTCAATGCACCGAATTTGAAGGAACCCTGGCGGCTTTACTTCGGGCCAAACGCCATCGCCTCAAGCCAGCGCCGGCGCGAGAGCGGGAGCACGCTGCATCATCTCCGGCAAAGAAGGCCCGACCCAACCAGCACGCCAGACACGCAATGCCCAGGCACGGGAGGCGGCGGACAGCGTGACATCGCCGGTTGCCGCCGCCGACTCGCGGATCCAGCCGCCGATCGGCGTGACAAAGCCCGTCTTGCTGCGGTTCCGACTGGCCGCGGGCAGTGGAACGCGAGGAATGTCGGCCACCGACTCCTTTGCGTTGACGCCAGCCAGCAACACACCGGGCGGCAGGGCGGCGAGGAAGAAGTTGTCGACGTAGGGTACACGTATCTCGATTGAATGAGCCATGCCGGCCCAATCGGCGTCACGCAGGAGCTGGTTGCGCATGTAGAGCGCGGTCTCGAGGACGGAGACGCGATCGAAACCGTCGAGCCACCGTCCGCCGCGCAATTCGCGGGCAACCCGCTGCAACGGCGCCAGGCGACGCAACCCGGTCTCAAGCACATCGCGGTCCAGAAGATTGGGCAATTCCCACGGCATGTAGACGCTGCGGCGCAGAAGATAAGCGCCCTCCCAACTGCCGCCATATTGCGCAAGGCCCGCCACCTTGGGATGCAGGCCAAGATCGGACGCGACCACCGAGGCAAGGGCATGCCGCGTCAACCGGCCGAGGCCCGGAACGAAATCGAAGGGACGAAAGAAGCGGACGCTGCGCGGGACGTCGACGAAGGAAGGGTAGCCGCCGAAGCATTCGTCGGCCCCAAGGCCGCTCAGAGCGACCTTGACGCCGGCCTCGCGCGCAGCCTTGGCGACAAACCAGGTATTGATGCCATCGATGGTCGGCAGATCCATGGCATCAAGAATGGCAGGCAGATCCTGCTCAAATTCTCGGCGATCGACGGTGCGTACGACATGGCGTGCGCCATAACGGGCGGCGACCTCGGCCGCGAGTGGCGCCTCGTCCTGCAGATCGCCGCGGAATTCCTTGAAGGCCAGGGTGACCGCGGTGACATCATGTCTGCCGAGATCGGCCATGGTGCCGAGCAGAGCACCCGAATCGAGGCCAGCGGAGAGGAAGACGGCGACAGGCACATCGGCGACAAGGTGATGGCGAACGGAATCACGCACGGCATCGGCGACTTGGGCGCGAGCATGCGCCAAGTCACTTGTCGAGTGAGCGGCTCGGCGAGAGAGCGCTTCGGCGATGGAAAAATAGGGCACAGGCGCACCCGGACCCGCCTTTTCCACCAGCAGGGTGCAGCCCGCGGGCAAGGATCGGATTTCACGCCAGACGGTGAACGGCTCCGGCACGCTGCCCAGCAGGTGGAAGCCGACGATGCCGGCCGGATCGGGATCGCGGGACACAGCGCCGCCGGCGAGCAGCGCCTTGGCCTGCGAAGCGAAGCGCAGCGTCCAGCCATCGTCGGCGTAGTAGAGCGGCTTGATGCCGAGCGGATCGCGGGCGAGCAACAGCCGCCGACGGGGAGCGTCCCAGAGAGCGAAGGCGAACATGCCGCGCAGCTGGTTGACCATGGCGGGGCCGCAGTCGGCGTAAAGCTGGAGCAACACCTCGGTGTCGGACTCGGTGCGGAAGGCATAGCCCTTGGCCTCAAGTTCGGCACGCAGCGCACGGTAGTTGTAGATTTCGCCGTTGAAGGTGATCGTGAGCGCACCATCAGCGCTGGCCATCGGCTGGGCACCGCGTTCGGAAAGATCGATGATGGCGAGTCGGCGATGGGCGAAGCCGATGCGGCGATCGGCGGCGATCCAGATGCCGCTGCCATCGGGACCGCGGGCCGCCATCCGATCGTTCATGCGCGCGAGTTCGGCCCGGTCGACCGCCGGGGCGACATTCCGATAGGCAAGGATGCCGGCAATTCCACACATTATCGGTTCCGACGCGCATCCCCTCGCCGGCTGGCATCAGACAAGAAGGCCATCGGCCAAGCGGGGAAATCACTCGAAGCGACCGGCCTCAGCGCGCGCCAATGCCTCCCAAAACGACCGCAAGGGTACGCAGAATGATGACAAGATCCAGCCAAAGCGAGCAATGCTTCAGATAGTAGAGATCGTATTCCAGCTTGGCGCGCATGCCGTCTGGATCGTGGGCGTAGCCCTGGTTGATCTGAGCCCATCCTGTGACGCCGGGCGGGACGATGCCGCGCAGCTCGAAGTGCGGAATGTCGCGGGCATAGCCTTGGCCCAGCACCAGCGCTTCAGGTCGTGGGCCGACCCAGCTCATCTCGCCCTTCAGGATATTGACGACCTGGGGCAGTTCGTCGAGCCGGTAGCGGCGCAGGAAAGCGCCGATCCTGGTGATGCGGGGATCATCGGTCGTGGTGAAGCTCGGACCTTCGACGCCATGCAGCATCGTGCGGAACTTGACCATTCGGAAGGTCCGGCCCTGCCGGCCGACGCGCGCCTGAGTGTAGAAAATCGGGCCGGCGCTATCGAGGCGGACGACCATCGCCAAGACCAGCATGATGGGCAGCAGCAAGGGTAGCGCAGCGACCGTGCACATCAGCTCGACGACCCGACGAAAAGCCACATATTGCCGCGACGGCAGGAGCGCTCCGTAGTCGTTTGGCGAGAGTCCGCTCAAAGGTGTGCGTCCGGTCAAACTTTCGACGATGTAACGGCGGTCGAGAACCGGCATGCCGGAAATGGCCGCGCGGGCGAGCTCGGAGAGTTCACGCTCGGAAAGTCCATTGCTCAAATCCGCCACAATGCCATCCAGGCGGACGGATCGGGCGACAGCGTCGTCGAAGCCCAGCCAACGGCACGACTTTACGCTTGGCATGGTGGCCAACGACGGCGCCGGCACCACGGCATAGCTACGCGTGAAAAGGCGGACACGAAGATGAGCTGCGCCAAGCACCCATGCGAACACGAGGAAGCCGCTGCCGAAGAACTGCACCCGCGAGTATTCGAGCCGCCAGGCGAGGAGGCCGACGCCGATGGTGGCAAAGCATATCGTCACGATGGGAGCGATATAGGCCGCCTGATCCATCAGTGACGCACCGGGAAAGGCCTCGAGACGACTGCCGCAGTAGACGACGACAAGATAGGCCAAAGCCGTTGCGATGATTGTCCGCTCGGCCACGCCGACGCTGCTGTCGGCGAATGGAACGGCCTGAGCATAGACAAGGATCGGCAGCACGATGCAGACGATGAAGCCCAAGAATGCCTGTATCCAGGATTCGAGAAAGCGCAGCGGCGCCGACGGCATGTCCGCAACCCCAAGTGACGCCGATGGCGTCGCCAAATAGCCCGTTACCTCGGGCATCGGATTCGTGGTGCTCGTCAAAGTAGACCCCTACTTCCCTAGCTTCCCAGCACTACGTCGCACCACAGCCAACCAACCCCGGTGGCACCCAATCCTTGTGCGACGTGACCCCCAAACGTTCTACGCACGGCCCACGACGTGCCAGAACTTGCAGCCATTATGATCGGTAAGCCTGCATCCTGCAATGATGTTTTGATCGACGACGCATCGTCTGAACGGTTCAGCCTCTATTCAGTGCGTCTGAAAGCCTGCGCCCACCCAAGGCCCAACAAGGCGCTGACGATGAAGCCAATCGCCGGAATCTGAAGGCTGAAATCGACGACGGAATGCAGGATCGCAACCATGGGTGCGGCGAAGGCGATGGCCGGCAAATACCGGTCGGTCCGACGCCGCCAGCAACCGCGCAGACACACCGCAAGGGGCACAAGAACCGTGGCAAAACCGCACATCGCTGCCGGAATGCCGAGGTCCAGCATCCACTCGAGAATCGTCGAATGGGCCCTGTCGTTACCGATCTGCAGATCGGCCGGTTGGAAGAGCGGGTAGAGGTCGGGGAAGGTTCCCAGTCCCCAGCCAAGCCAGGGCGATTGCCCGATCGCTGCCACCGAGAGCTGCCAGATACGAAATCGACCAAGGATGTCCTGGTCAGCCAAGCCCGCCATTTTATGAAAGAAGGCGCTGCCCGTGATCACGACGAGCGCCGCTCCGAACAGGATGGCGATAGCAAGAGCCCATCCCACTGCCGGGCGTGACGGCCAGCGGCCGCGCAGGAGCACGATGCCCAGCAGGATCGCGCCCAGTACGGTCGCACCAAATCCCGCCCGAGACTCCGACAGAAGCAGCCCGCCGAACAAGAGCAGCGCCATCGCCATATAAACCGCACGGTCCCCCGTCAGCCAGGCCGCCAGCGAAGGGCGTGTTGCGAAACCGCCCGACTGCTCGGCGCTAACGGGCCTGCGGCTGAAAGTCAGTCCCAAGGCGACGACCAGCGCCATGCCGGCGTACGCCGCATAGGAATTGCTGTTCACGAAAGTTCCCGACAACGCACACAGATACTGGCGCCCGGGCGGCGCAAGGTCGGAGCGCTTGCTGTAGTTGAAGACATAGCAGGATCCGTTGGTGGCCTGCATGAGCAGCCCATACGCCGTCACCAGAACGGCAGTGGCGAGGAAAAGTATCAGGAACAACCGCGCCCGGCGGCGGTCGCGGAACGTCGCGCGCGCCATGACGAAAATCGCCCCGGCGGCCGCAATCTTCATGAGCGCGGCGCGTGATGCGTCTGCATTGATGCTGATGATCGCCTCGATCGGATGGCCAAGTACGGCCACCGCGCGGGCATAAAGCTCGGCCCGCCACGAAGCCGGCGCGAGAGGCGAAATCTGTACGATGCTGGTCATGACGACGAGCACGAAGCAGAGGATGAGCACGATCAGGGGCAGCCGCTCGGCGGAGCGAATGGCATGGCCGTCGATGATACCGAGACCGAGCGCGTGCCAGAGGGCGAGAATGGCCAGGAGTACGACAATCGGACTCCAGGCCCAGTCGCGGTTGGCGCCCAACGGGACGGCTGCGAGCAGAACGACCGCGAAGAAGAGGGTGATGAAGGCTATTTCCGCCAGACGTCGCAGGCCTGAACGTCTCGACGGATGCAGCCCGATCTCCGCCTCTGCGTCGGCATGCCGGACTCGGGACCTCATCGGCGAACCAGCCCGATCCACGTGCTCAGCTCCTCTTGCGCACCCGGCAGGTCGCCCAGGAGAAGCCGGAGGTAAAGTTCGTCGCCGGCCTGGCTCATGGCGCTGACGAACCACCGGCGATCGGGGCTCGCCTGCCAAGTCATGACAACATAGGCGGCGATGCGATCGCGCTCCGCGTCCGTAAACGAACCCCAGGCGCGCAGGATCAATTCGAGACGCTCAGGCCAGAGTCGCGGTATGACCGGCGCCGTTTCGATCGACATCAGCAACGGACCGACGACGCGTGGCGAGGGGCCCTCGAGTGCCAGGCGGACGGCGGCAAGGCGCAGCCAGGCCACGCCGCGCGCCGGCGCACCGGCAAGGCCCGTCTCGAGATCGGCCTCGGCGATCCGCAACCATTGCTCGCGCTGGCTGTCGGGAGCGGCCCAGTTGAGGCTCGTGGACGCGCCGACGAGGAGCTCGGAACGATCAAGATGGTGGCCGGTGCTGGGATCCGCGCCGATGGCGCGATCGAAGGCGCCGATGGCCGCGAGCGCATCGGGAAGATTGATGGACTTGCCATCGCGCAGTCGATTGATAGCGAGATCGGCCTGCTGGGCATACCAGGCGCCTACGGCAACCGGCCAAGCAAAATAAGCCAAGGCAGCACAGCCCAGTCCGAGAAGGCCGCGCAACAGCCAGGAGACGACAGACAAAGTAGGAACACCCCACGATCGGTTATCGGCACGCACTCAAGCGTTATCGAAGAGCGATGTCAAAGCCATGCTCATGTTACGATGCGACGGACTTTCAACCAAAGACCTGCTGGATGAACCACAAGCGCAAAATCTCCGTGATCGGCCTTGGCTATGTCGGACTGCCGGCAGCGGCCGCCTTCGCGCGATCGGCCGTCCCCGTGGTCGGCTATGACATCGACGAAAGGCGCATCGCTGAGCTCGCGCGCGGCCACGATCGCACGGGCGAAGTCGAGCCGGCTGGACTCAAAACCGCCAATTTGCGTTTTTCGGCCTCGGCAAAGGACCTCGGGGCCGCGGATTTCCACATCGTCACGGTACCGACGCCGATCCACGCCAGCAAGCAGCCCAACCTTGAGCCTCTCACGAGTGCCTCGACGACGATCGGCTCGGT
>DATHNU010000725.1:0-2311 GCA_035485695.1 Reyranella sp.
GGCCGGCTCGAGATGGTCGCGGATGTCCTTCAGCTTGGGCCAGATCTGGTTGGTCACATCGGGCGCCTGCACGCCGTCCTTGACGTCGGAGCGCACGGTGATGGCCATGTCGCGGTTGCGCCGCCACAGGATCGGCTCCTCATGGGAATATTCGATCTTGGCGATCTGCTGCAGCGGCACGGCGACGCCGTTCGTCGACGTAATGGTGAGATCGCCGACATGGGCGAGATCGAGCCGCTCCGAGGGCACGGCGCGCGCGATCACGCCGACCTTCTCGATGCCGTCGCGGATCGTCGTCACCTGCACGCCCGAGATCAGCATGGCGAGCGACTGCGAGACGTCTTGCGGGGTCAGGCCAAGCGCACGGGCGCGATCCTGATCGACGACGAGCTTCAGGTAAGGCGACTGCTCGTTCCAGTCGAGCTGTGCCTCGGTGACATTCGGGTTCCGCTTCATGATGTCGCGAACCTGATAGGCGATCTCGCGCACCTTCTGAGTGTCAGGTCCGATCACGCGGAACTGCACGGGGAAGCCGACCGGCGGGCCGAAATTGAAGCGATCGACGCGCACACGTGCCTGCGACAGCGCGCCATCGGCGACCGCGTTCTCGATCTTCGCCTTGATGCGCTCGCGCGCCTCAACGCCCTTGGCGACGATGACGATCTCGGCAAAGGCTTCGTTCGGAAGCTGCGGGTTGAGGCCGAGCCAGAAGCGCGGCGAGCCCTGCCCGACATAGGCGGTATAGGTGCCGATATCCTTGTCGTCCTTGAGCAACGTTTCGGCTTCCTTTACCGCCTTTTCGGTGACGTCGAAGGCAGTACCCTCCGGCAGCCGCAGCTGCAGGAACAATTCGGGCCGCTCGGACAGCGGGAAGAACTGCTGCTGCACATGGCCGAAGGCGACGATCGAGGCGACAAAGATGGCGATGGTCGCCAGCACTGTCTTGACGCGGTGTTCGACGCACCACTGGATCACGCTGCGCAGCGCGCGGTAGATGCGGGTCTCGTAGATCGCATGCGGATCGTGGTTATGCTCGACCTTGATGTTGGGGAGCAGCTTGACGCCTATATAGGGCGTGAAGATCACGGCCACGAACCAGGAGGCGACCAGCGCGATCGCGACGACCCAGAAGATGCTGCCAGCATATTCGCCCACGGCCGAATTCGCGAAGCCGATCGGCAGAAAGCCGGTGGCGGTGACGAGCGTGCCGGTCAGCATCGGAAATGCCGTGGACTCCCAGGCGAATGAGGCGGCCTTGATGCGGTCCCAGCCCTGCTCCATCTTCACTACCATCATCTCGACCGCGATGATGGCGTCATCGACGAGCAGGCCGAGCGCGATGATAAGCGCTCCGAGCGAGATGCGGTGCAGGTCGATACCCATCGCGTCCATCACGATGAAGACGATGGCGAGCACCAGCGGCACCGAAGCTGCGACCACGAAGCCGGTGCGCCAGCCGAGCGCCAGGAACGAGACGAAGAGCACGATCGCCAGCGCCTCGACGAAGGAATGGGTGAACTCGCCGACGGCTTCCTCGACCACTTTCGGCTGGTCGGCAATCAGATCGACGCTGATGCCCTGCGGCACGGCCTTCATGAAATCAGCGGTCGCAGCCGAAACGTCCTTGCCGAGCTCGAGGATATTGGCGCCCTTGGCGGTGACGACGCCGATGCCGATCGCGGGCTTGCCTTCCTGGCGCACCTTGAAGCTGGGCGGATCGACATAGCCATGGGTGACGGTCGCGATATCGCCGAGGCGGAACACGCGGCCGTTGCTCTCGACCGGCGTTTCCGCAACCGCCTTGGCGCCATCGAGCGCGCCGGTGACACGCAGCGGCACACGCTGCGACGACGTTTCGACCGTACCGGCCGGCACCACATTGTTCTGCTTCGCCAGCGAATCGAATAACGCCTGCGGCGTGATACCGAGGGTGGCGAGCTTCGCATGCGAAAACTCGACAAAGATGCGCTCGTCCTGGTTACCGTAGATGTCGACCTTGGTGACGCCATTCACCTTCAACAGCCGCTGACGCAAGCCTTCGGCGGCCTTCTTGAGCTGCGCATAATCGGCGCCGTCGCCGGTCATCATGTAGAGAATGGAATCGACGTCGGAGAACTCGTCATTGACGACGGGACCGAGAATGCCCGACGGCAGGTCGCCCTGCGCATCAACCAGCTTCTTGCGCAAGAGATAGAACAGATAAGGCACATCCTTCGCCGGCGTGGAGTCGCGGAAGGTGACCTGCATCGCCGTGAAGCCCGGCTTGGAATAGGTCTGCACCTTCTCGAAATACGGCAGCTCCTGCAGCTTC
>DATHNU010000726.1:0-4777 GCA_035485695.1 Reyranella sp.
CGGAGGACACGCCACCCGATCTCGAGCAGCTGCAGAAGATGCTCGTAGAAGACACGACAATCACGCACGTCTTCGCCGTCCACTGCGAGACCACTTCGGGCATCCTCAATCCGATCGTCGAGATTGCGGGCATCGTGGCCAGGCACGGCCGCCGCCTGCTCGTCGATTCGATGAGCGCTTTCGGGGCTTTGGAAATTGATGCCCGCCAGATCCGCTGCGATGCGCTGGCGGCCTCCTCCAACAAGTGCCTCGAGGGCGTGCCGGGCCTGGGCTTCGTGGTCTGCCGCAATGAGGCGCTGGCTGAGTGCAAGGGCAACGCCACCACCTTGGTGCTCGACCTGTTCGATCAGGCCGAGGCCTTCGCCCGCACCGGCCAGTACCGCTTCACGCCGCCCATCCATGTCATCGTGGCGCTGGGCAAGGCGATCGAGGAGCACGCGGCCGAGGGCGGCGTTGCAGGCCGCGGCAAGCGCTACCGCGACAATGCCAGGGTCCTGATCGACGGCATGCGCGCCATGGGCTTCCGCACCCTGCTGCCCGACCGCCTACAGGCGCCGATCATCGTCACCTTCCACATGCCGACCGACCCGAAGTTCGTCTTCCAGCGTTTCTATGACGGGTTGAAGGACAGGGGCTACGTGATCTATCCCGGCAAGCTCACCGTCGCGGAGTCCTTCCGCATGGGCTGCATCGGCCGCCTCTACCCCGAGCACATGAAGGGTGCCCTGGCGGCCGTGCGCGAGGTGCTGGATGAGCTTAGGGTCAGCAATGGCGGCCCCGCGCTGGCGGCAGAGTAGGAGCGATCATGGCACCCGACAGCTTGAACACCACAGGTGGTGAAATCTCCGTCAATGGTCGCCGCTATCGCCTGCCCAAGCAGCCCATCGTGGTGGTCTGCATCGACGGTTCGGAGCCCGGCTATATCGAGCGCGCCGTCGAGGCGGGCCGCGCGCCGTGGTTCGGCAAGGTCCTGACGCAGGGCACCAGCCTGCTGGCCGACTGCGTGGTGCCCAGCTTCACCAATCCCAACAACCTGTCGATCGTCACCGGCCAGCCGCCGTCCGTACACGGCATTTGCGGCAACTACTTCCTCGATCCCGACACGGGCAAGGAAGTGATGATGAACGATCCGAAGTTCCTGCGGGTCGAAACGCTGTTCCCTTCTTTCCAACGCGCCGGCTGCCGCATCGCGGTCATCACCGCCAAGGACAAGCTGCGCGGGCTTTTGGGCAAGGGGCTGGTGCTGGGCGCCGGCAAGGCCTGCAGCTTCTCCTCGGAGAAATCTGACAAGGCGACGTTCGCCGAGAATGGCATCGAGGGCATCAATGCCTTGGTCGGCATGGACGTGCCGGACGTCTACAGCGCCAGCCTGTCGAAGTTCGTGTTCGCGGCCGGCGTCAAGCTGATGGAACGCGACCGGCCGCAGGTCATGTATCTCTCGACCACCGACTACATCCAGCACAAGCATGCTCCGGGAACGCCCGTCGCCAACGACTTCTACGCCATGATGGACGGCTACATGGCGAAGCTCGATGCAATGGGCTGCACGATCGTGCTCACCGCCGACCACGGCATGAACGCCAAGTTCGGCGCCGACGGAATGCCCGACGTCATCTACCTGCAGGATGTCTTCGACGGCTGGCTCGGCAAGGACAAGGCCCGTGTCATCCTGCCCATCACCGATCCCTATGTCGTGCATCATGGCGCGCTGGGTTCCTTCGCCGTGGTCTATCTGCCCGCGGGCACGACGGCCGCCGAGATGGCCGCGAAGCTCAAATCCATGCCCGGCATCGAGGCCGCGCTCTCCAAGGAGCAAGCGGCGCAACGCTTCGAGCTTCCGGCCGATCGGCTGGGCGATCTCGTCGTCGTTTCGACCAAGCACAAGGTTCTGGGCACGTCGGCCGCGCGGCACGATCTGTCAGGCTTGACCGAGCCATTGCGCAGCCACGGTGGCGTCTCCGAGCAGAAGGTGCCGCTGCTCTGCAATCGCAAGCTCGTTGCCGATGCCGACTCCCGCCCTTGGCGCAACTTCGACGCTTTCGACCTCGCCCTCAACCTCGTCGCCTGAGAGAACGCCCATGGACACGATGCTCCGCAGCGATGTGCGGCACGAGATGCTGCGAATCGCCGGCAAGAAGGTCGAGACCCAGGCCCGGCTGGAAGTCCGCTTCCCGTGGGACAACCGCCTGGTCGGCTCCGTGCCACGCGCCACGCCCGAGCTGGTGGCTGAGGCGTTCAAGATCGCCCACGCTTACAAGCCCAAGCTGACTCGCTACCAGCGACAGCAGATCCTGCTCAAGACCGCCGAACTGCTCGTCGCCCGCAAGGAAGAGCTGAGCCGCCTGATCACGCTGGAGTCGGGCCTTTGCCTGAAGGACTCGCTCTACGAGGTCGGCCGCGCCTTCGACGTCTTCACCTTCGCCGGCCAGCTCTGCTTGCTCGATGACGGCCAGACCTTCTCGTGCGACCTCACCCCGCACGGCAAGCCGCGCAAGATCTTCACCCTGCGCCAGCCACTCAATGCCATCTCGGCCATCACGCCGTTCAACCATCCGCTCAACATGGTGGCGCACAAGCTGGCGCCGGCCTTCGCGACCAACAACTGCGTGGTGCTGAAGCCCACCGAGCTGACGCCGCTCACGGCGCTCTTCCTCGCCGATACGCTCTACGAGGCCGGCCTGCCGCCCGAGATGCTGTCGGTCATCACCGGGAATCCATCCGACATCGGCGATGCCATGATCACCGATCCGCATGCCGATCTTGTAACCTTCACCGGCTCGGTAAGGGTCGGCAAGCACATCGCCAACACGGCGGGTTACAAGCGGCTGGTTCTCGAACTGGGTGGCAACGATCCGCTGATCGTCATGGAGGACGCCGATCTGGACAAGGCGGCGGAACTCGCGGTTGCCGGCGCCACCAAGAATTCAGGGCAGCGCTGCACGGCCGTGAAGCGCATCATCGTGGTCGAGAGCGTGGCCGACGCTTTCGTCGAGCGCGTGCTGGCCAAGGCCAGGAAGCTCAAGGCGGGCGACCCGCTGGATCCCGAGACCGATGTCGGGACCGTGATCCATGAGCGCGCCGCCACCCTGTTCCAGAACAGGGTGAGCGACGCCGTCGCCAAGCACGGCGCCAAGTTGCTGCACGGCAACGACCGCCGTGGCGCACTCTTCCCGCCCACCGTGGTCGACCATGTCGATCCTACCTGCGAGCTGGTGCGCGAGGAGACGTTTGGGCCGGCGATCCCGATCATCCGGGTGAAGGACATCGCCCATGCGATAAAAGTGTCCAACGGCACAGCCTATGGCCTGTCCTCCGGCGTCTGTACCGATCGCCTGGACTACATCACGCGCTTCGTCGACGAGTTGCAGGTCGGCACGGTCAATATCTGGGAAGTGCCGGGGTATCGCATCGAGATGTCGCCCTTCGGCGGCATCAAGGATTCGGGCTTGGGCTACAAGGAGGGCGTGCTGGAGGCCATGAAGAGCTTTACCAACGTGAAGACCTGGTCGCTGCCCTGGCCGGGGTAATCGCCGACCCTTGCGAAAATATGGTGTCCTCCCGCCGATTGCTTTGGATCGGCGGTCGAGTTAACCATCCGGTAAACCAATCCAGGAGGACACCGTGGCCAGCGCACAGACCTACTCCGGAAGCTGTCACTGTGGCGCCGTCGCCTTCACCGTGGAGATCGACCCGTCGACGGCACTGAAATGCAACTGCTCGATCTGCTCCAAGCTGGGTGCGGTGTGGGCTTTCGCGCCCAAGGCCAAGTTTGCGCTGAAATCGGGCGAGTTCGAGCAAGGCGACTACCAGTTCAACAAGATGAAGCTGCACCACCACTTCTGCAGCGAATGCGGCATCGAGAGCTATGCCGAAGGCACCGCACCCGACGGTTCGCCGACGGTCGGAATCAATCTTCGTTGCGTCGAGGGCATCGATGTCGACAAACTGAGCCCGCGCCCGTGGGACGGGCGCAGCCAATAGGGGAAACGTCCATGAGTATCAGCCAGGCCGACAAAGCCAAGAAGTTCCGCGCCCTGCACGAAGCGCCGGGTGCCTTCGTGATCGCCAATCCCTGGGACGGCGGCTCGGCCCGCATGCTGGCCGGGCTGGGCTTCCAGGCGCTGGCGACCTCAAGCGGCGCCAAGGCCGGCGTTTTAGGCAAACGCGACGGCAAGGTCACGCGCGAGGAAGCGCTGGCCAACGCCAGGATGATCGTCGAGGCCTGCGATCTGCCCGTGTCCGCCGATCTCGAGAAGGGCTTTGGCGATGGACCCGATGCCGCCGCCGAGACCATTCGACAGGCAGCCGGCATCGGCCTGGTCGGCGGTTCGATCGAGGACGCGACCGGCAACAAGGATGCGCCGCTTTACGACATCGAGGTCGCGACCCGGCGCGTCGCGGCCGCCGCGAAGGCCGCGCACGGGCTTGCCTTTCCCTTCACCCTGACGGCGCGCGCCGAGGGCTTTCTGCGCGGGAAGCCCGATCTCGATGACGTCATTCGGCGCCTGCAGGCCTTCGAGGCGGCAGGGGCCGACGTGCTGATGGCACCCGGCCTGCCCGATCTTGCCGCGGTAAAGAAGGTCTGCGGCGCGCTCAACAAGCCGTTCAACTTCATGGTCGGCATCAAGGGCCGCTCGTTCACCAAGGCCGACCTCGAGGCGGCCGGCGTTAAGCGCATCAGCCTCGCCACCTCGCTCTACCGCGCCGCCATGACCGGCCTTCTGGACGCGGCGAAGGAGGTCAAGGAGAAGGGGACCTTCAGCTACCTCGACCGTTC
>DATHNU010000727.1:0-4299 GCA_035485695.1 Reyranella sp.
CATTGCTTGGCCAGCAGCACCGGATCGCGCAGCGCCAGCGACACGACGTTCATGCCGAAGCGCAGGCGGCGCGTGCGGCCGGCCAGGGCCGCCATCACCGCCATGCATTCGAGGATCGGCTGGCGGCTCACCAGGCGATCGGTCTGCCACAGCGAATCGACGCCGCCCGCCTCGCAGAGATCGACCCAGCGCCAGTAATCGGCGGCGCCGGCGAAGGGAAACTCCATCAGGCCGAGGCCGATGGCGACGCTCACGCAGCGACTCCGACCCTGGCCAGCGGCGCGATCTTGTCGAGGTAGCGCAGGATCTCGTCCGGGCTTTCGTCGGGAATCGCCAGCAGCGCGCTCTCGATGCCGGCCTTCTCATAGCTCTCCAGCGCCTTGGCGTCGTTGGGGGCGCCGAAGACGATGGTCATCAGCGTGGAAGGATTCCGTCCCTTCTCGGTCGCCATGCGACGCAGCCGCTCGACCCCCTGGACGACGTCGAAGCCGCCGCGCGGGCGCGGGAACCAGCCGTCGCAATAATCGATCACCCGGCGCAGCGTATGGTCGCTCTCGCCGCCCAGGATGATGGGCGGATGCGGGCGTTGCGCCGGCTTGGGCCACGACCACACCGGCTCGAAGTTCACGAACTCGCCGTGATAAGACGCCTCGTCCTCAGTCCACAGCGCCTTCATGGCCAGCACATACTCGCGCATCATCTTGAAGCGCGTTTCGTAGCGGGCGCCGTGGTTCTCCATCTCGTCGACGTTCCAGCCGCCGCCGATGCCGAACACGAATCGGCCGTTCGAGAGCTGGTCGAGCGTGGCGATAGCCTTGGCCGTGACGATCGGCTCGTGCTGCGGCACCAGGCAGATGCCAGTGCCGACCTTGAGCTTCTTGGTCGCGGCCGCGGCGAAGGCAAGGCCGACGAACGGATCGTGGGTATGCGCATAGCGTTTGGGCAGGTCGCCGCCGCCGGGGAACGGCGTGCGGCGACCGACCGGGATATGGGTGTGCTCGGGAACGAACAGCGAATCGAAGCCGCGATCCTCGAGCGCGCGCCCGAGCTCGGCGAGGTTGATTCCGTAGTCGGTGGGAAAATAGAAAGCCCCTACGCGCATCGCACGTCTCCTCTGCATCTGCTATTGAGCCCGACGAGATCGGCTACCTTAAACTGACCCCGCCAAGGTCACAACGAACCCACCGGAGAGCATAGCCATGACGTTAGGACGCCTGGGCGTGTGGTACTCGACCGACAAGCTGAACGGATCCCAGCTCGCCGATCTGGTCGGCACCGTCGAGAAAGCCGGCTATTCGGCGCTGTGGTATCCCGAATCGCGCGGTTACGAATCGATGTCGTTGGCGGGCTACCTGCTCTCGAAAAGCACGCGACTCACCATCGGCAGCTCGATCGCCAACATCTATGCGCGCGATTCCTTTACCGCGCGGCGGGCCATGGTTTCGCTGAACGATCTCTATCAGCAGCGCTTCATCCTGGGCCTGGGCGTCAGCCACATTCCGATGGTGGAGGGGCTGCGCGGCCACCGCTACGACAAGCCGCTCTCGGCCATGCGGACCTATCTGGAGGGCATCCACAAGGATCTGCCCTCGGGCCACGAGGCGCCCGTGATGGTCGCGGCCCTCGGTCCCAAGATGCTGGCGCTCAGCGCCGAGAAATCGCTGGGCGCCGTGCCCTACAACGTGACGCCCAAGCACACGGCCCAGGCAGCCAAGATCCTGGGACCCAAGAAATGGCTGGCGGTCGAACAGAAGGTGACGATCGAGACCGATCCTGCCCGGGCACGGGCACTCGGCCGCAAGGAGCTTTCCCGCTACATGGTGCTGCCCAACTATCGCAACAACTGGCTGCGCGAAGGCTTCAGCGAAGCCGAGCTTGCCGACGGCGGCAGCGACCGCTTCATCGACGCCATGGTCTTGTGGGGCGATGCGGCGGCGATCAAGAAGGGCCTGCGCGCGCATTTCGAGGCCGGCGCCACGCATGTCTGCCTGCAGCCGGTTCACGCCGACGGGGACTTCGCGGCGCGCGACAAGATGCTGGCCGCCCTGGCCGATACCTAGCCACCTACGCTGCGCAGGAATATCGAATTTGGTGGATGCAAAGATTTTCGTCGTCTCGACCAAGGCCCCCCTCGACTTCGCTCGGGGTAAACTCCGGGCCGCGCGGAGAGACCTTCTCTCCTCGATTGGCTGCTTATCGCTGAAGCAAGGTCTCTCCGCTCGGGACGGAGCCTGCCCCGAGCGAAGTCGAGGGGGCCCTCGGTCGAGACGACGGAAAAATGGATCGATGTAGGTCCCCCGAAGCTCCGCAGGAGCGAAGGGGCTAGGACGGAGACTGACCATGGATTTCGGCATTGCCCTGCCGACAGCGGCGGATTCCTGGAAGCACGCGCAACGCGCCGAGGAGCTGGGCTTCACCCACGCCTGGTTCTACGACACCCAGATGCTGAGCGCCGATTGCTTCGTCGCCATGGGCGCCGCGGCGGTCAACACGCGCCGCATCCGCCTCGGCACGGGCGTGCTGGTACCATCCAATCGCATCGCCCCGGTGACGGCCAACGCGCTGGCCACGCTCAACCAGCTGGCGCCCGGCCGCATCGATTTCGGCGTCGGCACGGGCTTCACGGCGCGCCGCGCCATGGGCTTCGGCGCCATCAAGGTCAAGGACATGGAGACCTACATCGCGCAGGTCTACGGCCTGCTGCGCCGCGAGACGGTCGACTTCGAGATGGAGGGACAGAAGCGCAAGATCCGCTTCCTCAATCCCGAGCTGTCGCTGTTCAACACGAAGGATCCGATCGCGCTCCACCTCTCGGCCTTCGGTCCGCGCACGCGAGCCCTCACCGCCAAGCTCAAGGCAGGATGGATCGACTTCGTCGGCAAGGTCGAAAACGGCATCAAGGAAGTCGAGGCGATGCGCGAAGCCTGGAGCAAAGCCGGTCACGCGATGGCCGATCTGCAGGCCACGGCCTTCGCCCTGGGCTGCGTCCTGCAGGATGGCGAGCCCGCCGACTCCGAGCGCGCCATGGCGCAGGCCGGACCGCGCGCCGCCGTGATGCTGCATCGCGCTGCCGACGAGGCGCTGGCCGGCCTGGCGCCAGGCGTGGCCATGCTGTCGAAAACCACGCCCGAGCTGCAGGCCTATATCGACCTCGCCCGCGGCTTCGAGCCCAAGGACGCGCCCTATCTGCAGAACCATCGCGGGCACCTGATGTTCGTCAAACCCGAGGAGAAGCGCTTCGTGAGCGCCGAGCTGATCCGCGCCACGTCGTTCACGGCGAGCGAAGCGGAGATCAAGCAGCGCATCGATGCTTTGCGCGGCGCCGGCTACACGCAGTTCACCATCCAGCTCGTGCCCGGTCAGGAAGCGGCGCTCGCCGACTGGGGCCGCATCCGCAAGGCGTTTGCCTAGGGCACGTACCGATCGATTGGAATCATGTCGTTGCTGGGGCGTGCCACTCCAGTGGCGCGTCTTTTCAGGCTCATGCGGACCGCGGGCGTCCCGCCCGCCTCATGAATCATGAGCGGGCAGGATGCCCGCGGTCCGGAAGAACATGACGCGCCACTGGAGTGGCGCGCCCCCAGCAAAGAGGCGCGTCCATTCTACCCTCGCCGATGGAGGCCGAGGATCGTCACCAACACGGCCGTGAGCACGCCGGGACCGCAGGCGAACAGCATGACCGTGGTGGGCGCCAGGCCGAGGCCCAGCAGCGCGCCGCCGATGATCGGTCCGGCGATGCCACCGAGACGGCCGATGCCCAGCGCCCAGCCGATACCGGTCGAGCGCGTGGCGGCGGGATAGATCGCGGCGGCGAAGCCGTTCAGGCCGAGCTGGCTGCCGACGAAGCCGCCGCCCGCGCCGAACAGCACGATCATGATCCAGACGTGCGGCATGCGCACCGTTGCGACGATGCCGATGCAGAGGGCGCCGAACAACAGGCTGGTCGCCAGCACGCGCTCGGCGCCCAGGCGGGCAATGACCGGTCCCAGCAGCAGCGTGATCATGATGCCGCCCAAGGAATAGATGCTGGCGGCAAAGGCTGCGTCGGCCGGGCTAAAACCTTCGAGGTTGAGTACCGTCGGCAGCCAGTAGCCGATCAGATACATGTTCAGGAGGTTGATCAGGAAGATCGCCCAGATCAGCAGCGTGCTCACCGCCAGCCCGCCGGCGAACAGGCCGCTCACCGGATTGTCCCGGGCCGCAGCGGGCCGCGCGCCGCGCTGGAACTGCGGCGATTCCGGCAGGATGAAGATCAGCACGACCAGCAGAACCAGCGGTACGATGCCGCCGACATAGAAG
>DATHNU010000728.1:0-2388 GCA_035485695.1 Reyranella sp.
CGGAAAACGCGTGCTGGTGCGCGTCGATCTCAACGTGCCGATGAAGAACGGCCAAGTGACCGACGCAACGCGCATCGAGCGCGCCGTGCCGACTCTCGCCGAGCTGGCGGCCAAGGGCGCCAAGGTGATCGTGCTCAGCCATTTCGGCCGGCCCGACGGCAAGCGCGTGCCGGCGATGTCGTTGAAGCCGCTCGTCGAGCCGCTCGCCAAGGCGCTGGGCAAGCCGGTCGCCTTCGCCGAGGACTGCATCGGTCCGCTGGCGGAGGACGCCGTGCGCGCGCTGAAGCCCGGCGAGGTGCTGCTGCTGGAAAACCTGCGCTTCCACAAGGAAGAGGAGAAGAACGACGCCGCCTTCATCGACAAGCTGTCGGTGCTGGGCGACGTCTATGTGAACGATGCCTTCTCCGCGGCGCATCGTGCGCACGCTTCGACCGAGGGCCTCGCCAATCGCCTGCCCGCCGCGGCGGGCCGCCTGATGCAGGCCGAGCTCGAGGCGCTCGAGAAGGCGCTGGGCAATCCCAAGCGGCCGGTATGCGCCGTGGTCGGCGGCGCCAAGGTCTCGAGCAAGCTCGACCTTCTGGGCAATCTGGTCGGTCGCGTCGACAAGCTGATCATCGGCGGCGGCATGGCCAACACCTTCCTGCATGCCCAGGGGATCAAGGTCGGCAAGTCGCTGTGCGAGAAGGAGCTGGCGCCAACCGCGCTCGACATCCTGGCCAAGGCCAAGGCCGCCAAGTGCAAGGTCCTGCTGCCGGTCGATGCCGTCGTCGCGGGCGAGTTCAAGGCCAACGCGCCGCATCAGGTGGTCGACGTCACGGCCTGCCCCGACGACCAGATGATCCTCGATGTCGGCCCCAAGTCGATCGCGCTCTATCTCGAGGAGCTGGCCGATTGCGAAACCCTGGTATGGAACGGGCCACTGGGCGCCTTCGAGATGAAACCGTTCGATGCAGGAACCGTCGCATTGGCCGAGGCCGTCGCTCGGCTGACGAGCGCCGGCAAGCTTCTGTCGGTGGCGGGCGGCGGCGACACGGTGGCGGCACTTGCCGCCGCGGGCGTCGAGGACAAATTCTCCTACGTCTCGACCGCGGGCGGCGCCTTCCTGGAATGGATGGAAGGCAAGACCCTGCCCGGCGTTGCGGCCCTGGTACGGGCGGCGTAAAGCGGAGGTGATGTCCACGCCGCCGTCCCCGCCCTCTTCTGCGCCCGATCGTCCGCGGCTGCCCTGGGATCCGCCCGATCATTTCGAGAAGCGCATCCCCGACGGCGACAACCGCGAGCGGCTGGTCTGCGCGCGGTGTGAATTCATCCACTATCAAAACCCCAAGATCGTCGCCGGCGCGGTGTGCACCTGGGGCGATCGGATCCTGCTCGCCAAGCGGGCGATCGAACCGCGCAAGGGCTTCTGGACCGTGCCGGCCGGCTACATGGAGCTCGGCGAGACGACCGAGCAGGCGGCCGAGCGCGAGGCCCGCGAAGAGGCCTGTGCCAGCATCGAGATCGAGCGCCTGCTGGCCATGTACAGCGTGGCCCGCATCGGCCAGGTGCAGATCATGTATCGCGCGCGCCTGCTGAGCGCCGACGTGGCGGCCGGCGTAGAAAGCGAGGAGGTCGCCCTGGTGGAATGGGCCGACATCCCGTGGGAACAGCTCGCCTTTCCGACCGTCGTGTGGGCGCTCGCCCACTTCCACGAGTCGCGCGGCAAATCGGATTTTCCGACCTACTCCAATCCGACGGGCGACCTCGCCCGCATGTGGCCGCCGCGCAAGCCGGCGGGAGTCTAAGCGTCCCCGAGGCTACCCGCCTCCAAGACCTGCGTTTTCAAAGAATCTGGTGCGCGCGCACCTGCCTTTTATTGCCGGTTTTACTGGTTTTTGCTATCATCGTACGAACGTTCGGTAAGCGGACGAATCTGGAGGAAACCATGCTAACTGCAGCCAACAACGAGATGCTGACGCGCGTTGGGCCAGGCACGCCCATGGGCAATCTGATGCGGGAATACTGGATCCCCGCCTGTCTTTCCTCGGAACTGAAAGCCGACGGTGAGCCGATGCGGCTCATGCTGCTGGGCGAACGGCTCATCGCCTTCCGCGACACCGACGGCCGGGTCGGCATCATGGAGCATCGCTGCCCGCACCGCTGCGCCTCGCTGTTCTTCGGGCGCAACGAGGAAGGCGGCCTGCGCTGCGTCTATCACGGCTGGAAATTCGACGTCGAAGGCAACTGCCTCGACATGCCGAACGTGCCGCCGGCCCAGGATTTCAAGGACCGCATCAAGGCCAAGGCCTACCGGGTGGTCGAGCGCGCGGGGATCATCTGGACCTACATGGGCCAGCGCCAGGAAGCGCCGTCGCTGCCCAACGTCGAAGTGCTGATGCTGCCCGAGGA
>DATHNU010000729.1:0-2061 GCA_035485695.1 Reyranella sp.
CAACGACAGGTCAAACTTGTGTCATCGCGTCATCGGACCGCACATACAAGTAAGACCTCACCCTGAGGAGGCCGCGAAGCGGCCGTCTCGAAGGGTGGGAACCAGTCTTGATGTAGCCCATCCTTCGAGACGCCGCGCTGCGCGCGGCTCCTCAGGATGAGGTTATCGCTGATTGCCAAACAGCAGCCGGTACGTGCCGATCGTCGGCGCCACCGAAACGCCAAAATTCTTCAGCTTCGCCAGCGTGAACATCGACCGGGCCGCCGCGCCCACGGCGCCGGCGTCGCTGCCTTCCAGCAGCACGACCCATTCGACCTCGTCGGCCTTGGGACGGTCCATGCTCTTGTCCAGCAATGGCGCATTGGCGACCTCGATGTCGTTCTCGGCCGCCGCCGCCCCGACCATGCCGGGCCGCGCGATGGCCTTGGGCAGGGCGGTCTCGTGCAGCCAGGCCGCCAGCGCCCGGCGCTCGTGCGGATCGGGTGCGAATTTCACGGCAGCGACGGCACCGCCCACGCCGTGCGTCAGGTCGACCTTGACGCGCAGGGTCATGCGGTTGAACTGGGTGAAACGGGCCATCACCGCCTGCGTCCACGGCGTCTGGTTGGCCAGCAGCGCGAGATAACCCGGCGTCGCGAGATCGCCGACCGTGTCGCATTCGTAGATCGCAAGATATTTCGGCGAGCCGCGCACCGCGACATAGCGACGGGCGCGGTGGAATCCTGGAAGGTTGACGCGTTCGTCGATGTGTTCGCGATTGTACCACTCGTTGAAATCGCGCTCGTCGCGCGCTTTCACTTCGCTGAAGACGATCAGCATTCCCTTGCCGTGAAGGGGCATCAGGTCGTTCCTCTTTTCCGGTGCTTCGGCGTTTCGCGTGACATCAAGGGGCACGGGCTTGGGGGCTAGACTTGGCCCGAGTCTAACACGTGGGATGCTTTCGGCATGCCCCGCCGTCGCTCGAGGACGCTTGGTCGAAAGTGCCCTCTGATCGGTGTCTGGCTCAGGCAATCTGCTGTCGGCAATCGGGTTGAAGTCACAACTTTGGCCCAACCCCAGGTCGGAAAGCGACGCTATGAAAGTTTAGTAGGACATAGGGGATATGGGGATATCGCTCCGAAACAATTGGAGAACGGGGAGTGGCTTGGCCGCGCAATGTCGCGATCCGCGCCATACGCCATGTGGGAGGCGATGCTTGATTAGGGCCATGCGTCATTAACGCCATGCATCGCCGCCAAGTGTTCTCATTTGCCGCGGGCGTCATGGGCCTGCTGCTCGCCTTTCGGTCTGCCCTTGCCTGGCCCGACCAACCCATCAGGCTCGTGGTGCCGTTCACGCCGGGAGGGGGCCCGGACATCATCGCCCGTTTCGTGGCCGAGCGGCTGTCGCCCAAGCTCGGCCAGCCCGTCATGGTGGAGAATATCCCCGGCGCGTCGGGCAATATTGGCAGCCAGCAGGTGGCGCGCGCCAAGCCCGACGGTCAGACGCTGATGTCATCGGTCAACACGCTGGTGATGAATGCCAGCCTCTACAAGAACCTGCCTTACGACCCGGTGGCCGACTTCGCGCCGTTGGGCCTCACCGCCTGGGGCTCGCTGGTGCTGGTGGCGCATCCCAGCCAGAAGCCCAATACGCTCGGCGAGCTGGTCGCGGCGGCCAAGGCTGAGCCCAAGACCCTGACCTACGGCAGCCCCGGCGTCGGCACGCCGCATCACCTCTCCATGGCGCTGATGGAGATCGCGTCGGGCATCGTGCTGGTGCATGTGCCCTACAAAGGGTCGGCGGGTGCGGTGCAGGATCTTCTGGGCGGCCAGATCGGCTACATGTTCCTGCCCGTCCATGTCTCCGCCCAGCACATCCGCGCCGGCAAGCTGAAGGCGATCGCCGCCGGCAGTCCCGAGCGCCTGCCGCAGCTTCCCGACGTGCCGACACTGAGCGAAAGCGGCCTGAAAGGCGTCGATGTCGACATGTGGTACGGCTTCTTCGCGCCCAAGGGCACGCCGACGGACGTCGTGACGCGGCTGAACCAGGAGATTGTCGCCATCCTGGATTCGCCGGAGG
>DATHNU010000730.1:0-4732 GCA_035485695.1 Reyranella sp.
CTACGTTCAACGGGTTGGTCGAGGCGTTTCTGGCGCGCCAGCGCTAAGGAGGAGGAGCGTTGCTTCAGCTGGGTCGTTTTCCGCGCGTGCGCCAGGGACATATCCCGACGCCGCTCGAACCGATGACCCGTCTGTCGGCTCACCTCGGCGGGCCGACGTTGTGGATCAAGCGCGACTGCACGGGGTTCGCCTCCGGCGGCAACAAGACGCGCAAGCTCGAATTCCTCGTGGCCGATGCTCTTGCCCAAGGCGCCGACACGCTGATCACGCTAGGCGCGCTGGGCTATGTCGGCTGCGCGCTCGAAATCCTGCAGCAGGCAGCGGGGCTTGGCGTCAGGATCGACCGCGCCGTCCATGCGACCGGCAGCGGCGGCACGCAGGCGGGACTCATCCCGGCTTCGACGGCATGCGAAGCGGTCAGCCTGCTGGCCGAGACCGAGGGCGTGCTGCTCGATCCGGTCTATTCCGGCAAGGCGATGTCGGGCCTGATCGACCTCGTGCGCAAGGGCGCATTCGGCAAGGACAAGAACATCGTGTTCGTTCACACCGGCGGCCAGGCCGCGCTCTTCGCCTACGAGCCCGCGTTCGCCGCCTGAAGGAGGAGACCCGTGTCCAAGGACAATCCGCGGATCGCCGTGCTCGGCTTCGCCATCGAGTGCAACCGATTCTCGCCGGTCACCACCGCGGCGGACTTTCAGCAAGACGTCGACATCCGCGGCAACCAGATCGTGAGCGAGGCGCGGTCGGGCGCCTCGATCACCATGCCCGACCTGCCGGGCTTTTTCACCGAGATGGATCGCACCGGGCAATGGACGCCGGTGCCGTTGCGCGTGGCGCTGGCCCAGCCCGGCGGCCCGGTCGAAGAGAGTTTCTTCCGGAACTTCTTGAGCGAGATCGAGGCCGGGCTCAAGGCGGCCGGGCCGCTCGATGCGGTGTTTATCTCCGCCCATGGCGCCGCCTTGGCCGAGGGCACGGACGATCCCGACGGCGATCTCTTCGAGATCGTGCGCAAGGTCGTCGGTCCCGACATTCCCGTGGTCGCCGTGTTCGACCTGCACGCCAACGTCTCGCACAAGATGATCGACAATCTGTCGGTGTTCGTGGGCTACCTCGAAAATCCGCACACCGACATCTACGAACGCGGCGTCGAGGCCGCCAAGCACATGCGCGAATGCCTGGCCGGCGCGCGCACCGCCATCACCATGGTCAAGGTGCCGCTGGTCCCGCCACAGATCTCGCTGCTGACCGCCAAGGGGCCCTACGCCGACCTGATCAAGTACGGCCAGACCAAGGTCGGCGGCGATATCCTCAACGTTTCGGTGATGGCGGGCTTCGCTTACAGCGACAGCCCGAAGAACGGCCTGACCGCGGTGGTAACGGCGCGCAACGCCAACCGGCAGGCGGCAGCCCGCCTCTCGCTCGACATCGCCAAGCGTGCCTGGGGCATGAAGGAGCGTTTCAAGCGCGCGATGATGTCGTTGGGCGACGCGGTCCAGTTCGCCGTGTCGGTCGGCCGCGACCGGCGCCGCAAGCCGATCATCCTGGCCGACGTCGCCGACAATCCCGGCGGCGGCGGCCGAGGCAACACCACCTATCTATTGCGGGCGCTGAAGGGCGCCCGGGCGCAGCACGTGCTGTTCGGCGTGTTCAACGACGCGGCCGTGGCCGCCAAGGCGCATGAGCTGGGCGAAGGCGCCATCTTCACCGCTTCGTTCAACTCCCAGGAACACCAGGAATTCTCCTTGCCCTTCGACAGCGAAGCCAAGGTGGTCAAATTGTCGGACGGCCGTTATGTCGGCCGCCGGGGCGTCCTGAAGAACGTGTCCTCCGACATGGGCCCGTCGGCCCTGCTCGACCTGGGCGGCATCCAGCTCGTGGTGATCAGCAACCGCTGCCAGTGCATGGATCCGCGGCAGTTCGAGATGTTCGGGCTCGACATCGCCCAGGCGCGGGTCGTCGTGGTCAAGAGCCGTGGCCATTTCCGCGGCGGCTTCGACGAGTTCTTCAAGCCCGACCAGATCTACGAAGTCGACTGTCCGGGCCTGACGTCGCCCATCCTGGCGAACTTCACCTGGAGCAAGTTGCCGCGGCCGGTCTATCCGCTCGACGAAGAGACGACCTGGACACCGCCCGCGAGCGCCTGAGAAGGGTATCGGCGGTCCGGGTCGTAGCGCCTACGAGCCGTCGTCGAGAACCTTGTCCATCAGAAGCGGATGAGGGCATGTCCGCAAGCCGGCATCGCTTGCAAAACCACGCTCCGTCTCGTTCTCGCCGACGAACAGGCAGGCTTGTGGCGTGCCTGCCAAACCGGCTCTTTCGGCGGCAACGCGAAATATCTCGGGAGAATTCTTTTCCAGCCCGACGTCCTTGCTGTAGAGCCGCAGCGCCGGATCGAAGAAGTCGCGGATGCCAGCAGCATTGAGGATCTCGTCCAGGACCGCGCCGTCGATGTCGCCGGTGTTCGATATGATACCAAGCCGAAAGCCCTGATCGGCCAGGGAGCGGAGCAAGTCCGCCACGAAGAAAAACAGGTTCACCCGAACGAGCTGCCCGGGCGGCGAGAACACCGGTATGCCGAGCGTGTCGCCGATATCAAAGAAGATCGACTTGATGGTCGTCATCGAACTACAGCCAGGTTTTGCTGGCGTAATCGTATGACTCTGCAGGTCAATGCGCAACTTTATTGATAGTATGAGAATAGATATTCAATCATATCTAGAAGCCATGCCGCCTGGTAAATCTTCGGCCGTACCAGATCCATAAAGTCAGTCTCCCGGGCTTGACGTCACCGGTGCTGGCAACCTCCACTTGGCGCACGCTGCCGTGGCTCGCGGCCACCGCCTGAAGGAGAACGCCATGCTGCGTCGCTCGCTCCTCGTCCCCCTGTTGGCCCTGCTGCTCGCCGGACCGGCGGCGGCGCAGTCGAACAAGACGCTGCGGGTGGTCATGCACTCGGATCTGAAGATCCTCGATCCGATCTGGACCACCGCCTACATCGTGCGCAATCACGGTTACCTGATATACGACACGCTGTTCGCGTTCGACGACAAGCTCGAGGTCAAGCCGCAGATGGTCGAGAGCTGGACGGTGAGCGACGACCAGCTCACCTGGACCTTCAAGCTGCGCGACGGCCTCAAATGGCATGATGGCCAGCCGGTCACCACCGCCGACGTGCTGCCCTCGATCAAGCGCTTCACCGACAAGGACGCGCTGGGCGGCCTGTTGGGCAAGTCGACCAAGGAGATGACGGCCGTCGACGAGCGCACGTTCCGCATCGTGCTCAGTGAGCCGTTTGCCATGATGCTGAAGGCGCTCGCCAAGTCGGCCTCGGTGCCGCTGTTCATCATGCCCAAGCGCGTCGCCGAGACGCCGGTGTCGCAGCAGATCTCGGACACGACCGGTTCGGGCCCGTACATCTTCAAGAAGGATGAATGGAAGCCGGGCGAAAAGGTCGTCTATGTCCGCAATCCCGACTACAAGCCGCGCGCCGAGCCGCCGTCGGGCCTGGCCGGCGGCAAGGTCGCCAAGGTCGATCGCGTCGAATGGGTGTCGATCCCCGACAATCAGACCGCGATCAATGCCCTGATCTCCGGCGAAGTCGACATGATCGAGGCGCCGGTGCACGACCTGTTGCCTGTCCTCGAGAAGGACAAGAACGTCGAGATCGTCGTGCCCGATACGCTCGGCCTCACCTATGTGTTTCGCTTCAACTGGAAGCAGCCGCCGTTCAACGACGTGCGCTATCGCCGCGCCGCCGCGCTTTCGCTCAATCAAAAGGATTTCCTGCAGGCCGCCATCGGCGATCGGCGCTACTACAAGGTCTGCAAGGCGATGTTCGGCTGCGGTGCCCCACTCGAAACCTCGGCCGGCATGGAGGGCATGCTGGAGTCGCGTTTCGATGAGTCGAAGAAGCTCTTGAAGGAACTGGGTTACGACGGCACGCCCGTCGTCGTGCTGCAGGCGACCGACGTGGCCACCTTGGCCAACCTGGCGCCCGTCGCCAAGACCCTGCTCGAGCGCGGCGGCTTCAAGGTCGACGTGCAGTCGATGGACTGGCAGACGCTGGTCGCCCGGCGCACCAAGAAGGACCCGGTCGCCCAGGGTGGCTGGAACATCGCCATGACCGCGGCGTCGGTGGTGCTGCTGCTCGATCCGGTCAACAACCACTACGCCGAGGCGAGCGGCGATCGCGCCCAGTTCGGCTGGCCGCTCGATGAGGAGATCGAGAAATTGCGCGCCGCTTTCGTCCGCGAAAGCGACCCCAAGAAGCAGCTCGAGATCGCCGAGAAGGTCCAGGCCCGCATCATCAGCGAGGGCGTCACCATACCGCTCGGCCAGTACGTTCAGCCCATGGCGCGGCGCAAGACCGTGAGCGGCAACGTGCCCTCGCCGGTCACCGTGTTCTGGAACGTCGAGAAGAAATAGCCGCCTGCCCCCGAAAAGGTTGTCGTTCGTCTCTCGAAGTGCGAACCTTGCGGTAACGAGACGCAGCCACTCAAGGCTGCTCCGGCTTCCTCGAGGGGGAAACACCATGACCAAAGCGCTTCTGCGCGGCGTTGCGTCCGCTCTGTTTCTGACGGCTGGCTTGTCGCTCGCCGCGACCGCCGCCCACGCCCAGGCCAAGCACTACAAGTTCGCCTACGACCAGCCCAACACGACCGGCTACGGCATCGTCGGCAACGTGTTCTCCGACAAGCTGAAAGAGCTCAGCAAGGGCACGATGCTGATCGAC
>DATHNU010000731.1:0-2889 GCA_035485695.1 Reyranella sp.
CATGCCTGTTTTACGCGCGAGCTCAGGCCCGGGGCGCGCACGGTCGACGGCGATCCGCGGGTGCTGACAAGCCCGTGCGATGCAATCGTCGGCGCCTGCGGCGCGCTGGACGGCACGCAGGTGCTGCAGGCCAAGGGTTTCCCCTACGCGCTGCAGGACCTGCTGGTCGATCCGGCGCTGGTCGAGGCCTATCGAGATGGCCAGTACGCGACGCTCAGGCTCACCTCGAGCATGTACCACCGGTTCCACGCGCCCAGCGACGGCACGATCGAGCACGTGACCTACATTTCGGGCGACACCTGGAACGTCAATCCGATCGCGCTCAGGCGGGTGGCCGGGCTGTTCTGCAAGAACGAGCGGGCCGTGATCCGGACCAGGCTCGCCGGGACCAATCACCTGGTGACCCTGGTGCCGGTCGCAGCCATCCTGGTCGCCAGCATCCGCCTGCATTTTCTCGACGTGGTGATGAACATGAACTATCGCGGCGCCGCGGCGATCGACTGCGACGTGCCCGTCCGGAAAGGCGATGAGCTCGGCTGGTTCGAACATGGCTCGACGATCATCGTGTTTGCGCCGCCCGGATTCCGCCTGTGCGACGGCATCAGCGAAGGCACCCCCATCCGGATGGGCCACGCGCTCATGCATTTGCCCTGACGATGCCCCGACCGGCCGTCAGGTCGCAGCACGGCTTGCGCGCAGGGCTATCGCATGTGACCAAAAACTCCGTCATCCCGACCGGAGCCGAGCGCAGCGAGGCGTAGTGGAGGGACCTTTTTTTGTCGCGGCGACAAGAGGAGGTCCCTCGACTACGCCGCCCGCGGGGCGGCTTCGCTCGGGATGACGGAAAAAATAGCCACATGCGATAGCCCTGGGCTTGCGCGGGAGGGCGGCGGGGCGCGGTAGTTGATGACGCTCGATCAGGTTCACGCAATCACAGTCACTTGGATAAGACTCGACCGGCCCTCGATCGGACGTGCGCGATCGCACGACGGGCGTCCTTCTTGTGCCGGGAAGCCGTTGCGCCCCCGTGACCCTGTTGTGTCAGTTGGATGACAGGCACCACATGTCGTCAGTTGCTGACCGCCGGGGGCACGGTGTAGCCGTTGCGCCGCAGCAGATCCTCCATCGACCGGATGCCGCTCTGGTAGCGGCCGGCCCCGCAGTCGATCTCGGCGTTCTTGCGCGCGATGTCCCCGGTGCTGCCGCCTTCGCTCTTGCTGCCGCCGTGGCGCAGCCAGAACGCGACGAGCTCTTCGCAGCGCGTCCGGGGATCGGCGCTGAGCGTGTCCTGTGGCGTACCTTGCGCGAGGGCGGCGGCCGCGGTGGCCGACAGCACCAGGGCGAGGGTGGCAGAGATCACTCCGCGCATCGGCTCCCTCATCCGTTCACTTCTTCTCGACGTTCCAGAACACCGTGGGACCGGCCGAGATGAATCCCGTGACGTTGCGGCGGGCGGCGGAAACCAGACGCCATTCGCCGAGAGGGATGTAGGGCGTCCATTCGGTGGCGCGGACCTGTGCGGCCTCGGCGATCTCCTTCAGCCGGGCCGGGTCGGTCTCGCGGGCGAAGCGGTCGCGCAGCGTTTCCATCTCCGGATCGCAGGGCCAGCCGTTGAAGGCCTTGTCGCAGGAGGAATTGAGGTAGCGGTTCGACACCGGATCGACGAGGTCCATGGCCGAGGGCGAGATCAGGTAGGCGTGCCAGCCGCCCTGCTCGGGCGGGTTCTTGCGCGACGTGCGGATGATGATGCTCTGCCAGTCCATCGGCTGCATGTCGACCTTCAGGCCGGCCCTCTCCATCAGCCGTTTGGCCACCGGCGCGAGGTTGGTCTGCCAGAAGAGGTCGCTCGACTGCAGCAGCACGACCGGCGTGCCGTCATAGCCCGCCTGCTTCAGGAGCTGGTTGGCCTTGTCGAAATTCGACTCGAGTAGCCCCGCCATGCCCTTGTCGGACGCGTAGGGCGTGCCGCAGATGAACAGCGCCTTGCAGGGCTTGTACTTGTCCGGGTCGCCGATCACGGCCTTGAGGAAATCCTCCTGGTTGAAGGCGTACCACAGCGCGCGCCGCACCAGGGGATTGTCGAACGGCTTGTGCAGGTGGTTGAGGCGAAAGATGTTCTGGCTGCCGACGGGGCTGAGCGTCATGAGCTGGACGTTCTTGTCGGCCTTGAGCAGGGCGTGCAGGTCGAAGGGCGGCGCCTCGATGAAGTCGATCTCGCCGGCCTGCAGCGCGTTGATGGCCTGCAGGTGGTCGGGCATGGCGTGCCATTCGATGCGGTCGACCTTGGCGATCTTGCCGCCGGCCAGCCGCGAGACCGGCTCGGCGCGCGGCTTGTAGTCGGGATTTTTGACATAGACGGCCAGGTGACCGGGCCGCCATTCGTCGCGCTTGAAGATGAACGGGCCCGAGCCGGTGGGGTCGGTGATCTGGGTGAAGGGATCGGTCTCGGCGATGCGCCTGGGCATCATGAAGGGCACGTTGGAATTGGGCTTGCCCAGCGCCGGCAGCAGGAGCGCGGTCGGTTCCTTCAGCCTGATCTCGATGGTGCGCGTGTCTTTGGCCTCGACGGCCAGGACGAAGGTCATGAGCTTCTGGCCCACGGCGTCGCGGGCGGCCCAGCGCTTGATCGAGGCCACGCAGTCCTCGGCCGTCACCGGCTGGCCGTCGTGCCATTTCAGGCCGTCGCGCAGGGTGAAGGTATAGGTGAGCTTGTCGGCGGAGATTTCGGTCGCGTCGACCATCTGCGGCCGGATCTCGCCCTGGGCGTCGGTGGCGAACAGCGTGTCGTAGACCATGTAGCCGTGGTCGCGGATGACGAAGGCGGTGTTCCAGATCGGATCGAGGATTTTCAGGTCGGAGTTCATGACGATGCGCAGCACCGTCTCCGCC
>DATHNU010000732.1:0-4881 GCA_035485695.1 Reyranella sp.
CGCATCCGCCTGTTCTATGCCAACCGCGACAAGCTCTCGATCATCTTCGATGCGGAGCTGGTCTCCCTGCTCGCCGCGCACGACAGCCGGCTGGAGGTGATCCATCATCTCGACGCCGAGCAGGGCTTGACCCAGCCGGCAGAGATCATCGCGGCGCTCAAGGGCTTCGAGAACGCCGAGGCCTATCTGTGCGGACCCGGGCCGTTCATGACCCTGGTCGAGAACACGCTGCTGGGCGCCGGCATGGCGCGCGAGAAAGTGCGCCTCGAGCGCTTCGAGGCCTCGGGCAACGACGCCGTGCCGATCGAACCCGACGAAGGCGACGTGATCCCGAGCGAGATCACCATCCATTTCGAGGGCAAGACGCACAAGGTGCCGTACCGCAAGGGCCTCAGCATCCTCGAGGCGGCGCGCGCCGCCGGCCTCAACCCGCTGTCGTCGTGCGAGGAGGGTTTCTGCGCCTCGTGCGCGGCCAAGCGCATCAAGGGCAAGATCGTGCTGGCGAAGAACGACATCTACACGCCCGACGATCTCGCCAACAACTGGATCCTGACATGCCAGGGCCACTGCTTCGGCCCGGAAGTCGAGATCACCTACGACGTGGTGTGAGCCTTCTCCGCCTCCCCGCCCGCGACACGGTGCGGGCGACGATCCTGACGATCATCGCCGGCATCGCCGACGCTGTGGGCTACATCACCATGGGCGGCGTGTTCGCCGCCAACATGACGGGCAACACGGTGCTGGCGGGCATCGCCGCCGCGCAGCGCAACGACACCGACGCCTGGCATCATCTCGCGCCGCTGCTCGCCTTCTTCGCCGGCGCCATGCTGTCGCGCCTGCTTCTCAGGCTGTCGCACGCCCCGACCGCGGGCCTGCTGGTCGAAGCGGCGCTACTCGCGATCGTGAGCTTCCTGAGCCTGGACCGCGAAGTCGCGGTAATGATCGTGGCGCTGGCGATGGGCGTGCAAGCCTCGGCGATCACCCACTTCGCCGGCAGCGCCGTCAGCACTGTCGTCGTGACCAGCACCCTGGCGCGTACCGCCGACGCGCTGCTCGACCGGCTGTGGTCCGGCGAGAAGACGCAGCTGCCGGCCGTCACCAACCTGCCGCTGCTCGGATTCACCTGGATGGGCTATCTCGCCGGCGCCGTGGCGGGCACGCTGCTGCTTGGCGTCATGCCCTATCCGCTGCTGGTGCCGGTCGCCTTGCTGGGGCTGCTGCTGTTGATCTGAGGCCAACTACATCGGCGGGGTGAGACCATCCTTGCCGTAGGTGATGCGCGCGGTCTGCAGCGTGCCGTCGGGCTTCTTCTCGGCCGCCGACAGGAAGATCTTGGTTCCGGGCTTGACCTCGGCCTTGTCGCCGGGTGCATAGGTCACGACGACGGTCTGCGGCGTCACGGCCACGGTCTTCTCGCCGCCCTTGTATTTCATCGTCAGCGTCTGGCCATTCACGCCCGACACGGCCGCCTCGACATTGGCGTTGGTCATGGTGGAATTCGGTTCGAGATCCCACGGACGATGGCCCTCGCCGGTGCCGCGCATCGCCTCGGGGAAGATATGCACCTCGACCGCACGCAGCGTGCCATCGGCCTGCGGCAGGGACGTCGCGCCGACGAACATCCCGGGCTTGATGTCGGCCATACTCACCTTGGCCATCGCCACGAACAGCGGCTTGTCGGTGAGCGCCACCTTCACCGTATCGCCGCTGCGCGTCTTGACGACATAGAGGGCGCCATCCATGCCCTCGACCGTGCCGCGCACGCGCATGGGTTCCTGCGCCCAGGCCTGTGCGGTAAGGCAAAGCAAGGCAACGCTGGAAGCGACAAGCGCGCGCCGCGCAATCTTCTGCATGCTGGTTCTCCTTGGCGACCGAAGACAGTCTTCTATCACCGAGGCGGAATCATACCGTCCGCAAATGAGCCGCCGCACGCGATTGTGAAGGTGCTGTCATCCCGAGCGTAGCGAAGGACCTTTCATCGCCATCAGATCCCTCGCAAAGGCTCGGGATGACGGCCACGGGCCGTCACTCCGCCGCGATCGCCTTCTGGACGAACATCTTCTTGTCGAAGTCGTCGGCGACCTTGCCGTCATTGGCGAGCTGCTCGACGACGTCGATCTTGGCGTAGTCCATGGCGCCCATCTCGGTGAACGCCTTCTGCACCCGCTCGCCCCACAGGCCGATGTCCTTCACCGTGGGCACGACGCGGCTGAACAGGCGGCCGCGGAACGAGTTCATCTGCTTGGAATTGTAGTGGATGTCGTCCAGCACCTTGGCCGGCAGGCCAAGCCGCTCCCAGACTTCCGACTGGTTGAAGCGGTCGCGCATGAAATGGAGCGCCTCGACCACGAATTCCTCGCGCTCGTCGCGCTCGGCCTGGGAGAGCTGCGGATAGTACTCGCGCAGCGCCAGGCGGCCGAACGAGACATGCCGCGCCTCGTCCTGCATGACATAGGCGTTCACCGCGCCGGCCAGCGTGTTGCCCGACTTGTCGCGGATCGCCTGGAAAGCGGCCAGCGCCAGGCCTTCGATCAGCACCTGCATGCCGAGATAGGTCATGTCCCAGCGGCGGTCGGTCAGCGTCTGCTCGAGCAGCGTCTTGAGCGCCGGGTTGATCGGATAGGCGAGCTCGAACTTCTCATGCAGCAGGCGCTTGTAGGCCTCGACATGGCGCGCCTCGTCCATCACCTGGGTCGCGGCGTAGAACTTGGCGTTCATGTCCGGCACCGTGGCGACGATCTTGGCAGTGGCGATCAAGGCCCCCTGCTCGCCGTGCGTGAACTGCGAGATCGAGTTGGCCTGCAGATTGCGCCGCAGCCACGACCTCTCCGTTTCGGTCATCTTGCGCCAGTAATCCGTGTCGTAGATCGAGATCGCCTCGTCCTTGAGCTCCATCGGGTTGTCGGGGTTGAGTTCGAGCGACCAGTCGAGCCGCGTGCTGGCGTCCCACTGCTGCTTCTTGCCCTTCTCGTAGAGATCGAGCAGCGCGGCCGAGCCATCGTCATATTCCCAGTTGAACTGGATTTCGCTCGCGCCGTCGAACTTCCAGTCCGTCACCTCGACGGGCAGGGCGTAGATGCGCTGGGTGCTCATGGCGGGCCCTCTTGGCAGCTATTTCAAATGGTCGCCGAAAAGGTGACGCTTCGATCACCTTCTGGCAACCCATCCGGGGTCAGATCCACTGTTTGCCCTCACCCTGAGGAGGCGCGGAGCGCAGTCTCGAAGGGTGGGCAACAACACGACTGGTTCCCACCCTTCGAGACGCGGCCCTACAGGCCGCTCCTCAGGGTGAGGCGGTGCCGTTCCTAAGGCTGCAGCCGGTAGCCGCCGCGGTCGGTGATCAGGATGGCCGCACTGGCCGGATCCTTCTCGATCTTCTGGCGCAGGCGATAGATGTGGGTTTCCAGGGTGTGCGTGGTGACCCCGGCATTGTAGCCCCACACTTCGTTCAGCAGGACGTCGCGGGCGACCGGCCGGTCGCCGGCCCGGAACAGGTATTTCAGAATCGAAGCTTCCTTGTCAGTCAGGCGGATCTTCTTCTTGCCGCCCTTCTCCACCAGCATCTTGCCGGCCGGATGGAATTCGTAGGGCCCGATGGTCATCACCGCATCCTCGCTGCGTTCATGCTGGCGCAGATGGGCGCGCAGGCGGGCGAGCAGGACGTTGATGCGAAACGGTTTGGTGACGTAGTCGTTGGCGCCCGATTCGAGGCCCAGGATGGTATCGGCGTCCGAATCGGCTGCGGTCAGCATGATGACCGGCGATCGCACGCCCTGGCGGCGCATCAGCTTGCAGAGCTCGCGGCCGTCCATGTCGGGCAGGCCGATATCGAGCAGGATGGCGTCGTAATGCGCCAGCTTGGCCTTTTCCAGCCCCTCGGCCGCCGTCCCGACCTGGATGGTGTTGAAGCCGTCATAGAGGTCGAGCTGCTCGGCGAGCACGGTTCGCAGCGCCTGATCGTCGTCGACGAGCAGAATTTTCTTCCCACGATTGTTCACTGACATGCTGCTGCTACCTGCGGGCGGCCCGCCGACACCTTATCTGGTACGCATCGGCGGCAAAAGCGGTTCACTTCGGCAAAAAGCCGCGCCATGCTAAAGGTGCTAAAGGTAAAGTATGCCCTCGAGTCAGGTACATTCTCGCACCGCCACTGCACTAGCCGCCGTCGAACGCGCCTTGGCCGAACTGCGCCGCGGCGGCATCGTCGTCCTGCGCGACGAGGACGGCGCCGCCGGCCTGGTGGTCGCCGCCGAAGCCTGCGGCCCGCTCGCCCTGCAGCGCCTGCAGGGCCTGGCGCAGGACGCGCCGGTGCTGATCACCACGCGCCGCCGCGCCGAGGCGATCGGCATGGAGATCCCGCCGCACATTGCCGGCGGCCTGGGCGAGACCAACAAGCCGATCACGCTGGACCTGCCCGAAGGCGTGCCGGTCGACGTCATCCTGCGGCCGCACGAAAGCGCCGGGGCGAGTCGCCACGTCGCCCTGCGCTCCCTGTCGCGGCCGGTCGTCAGCCACGCGCCGCGCATCGCCCAGACCGCCATCGAGCTCGCGAAGCTCGCCCGCCTGCTGCCCGCCGTCGTGCTGGGACCGCTCAGCCGCGATCACGGCAACAAGCGGCGCGCCTGGGCGCGCGAGCAGGACCTGATCTACGTCGATGCCAACGACGTGCTGGGCTACGAGGAGACCGCCTCGAAGAACCTGCAGCAGGTGGCGCAGGCGCACGTGCCGCTCGAGGGCGCGGAGAATGCCCGCATCCTCGCCTGGCGACCGAGCGATGGCGGCAAGGAGCATCTCGCCATCGTGGTCGGCGAGATCGACCCGACCGAGCCGGTCCTCGTCCGCCTCCACTCCGAGTGCTTCACCGGCGACCTTTTAGGCTCG